>DMCN01000108.1:4185-4374 GCA_003445795.1 Gallionellaceae bacterium | reverse complement strand
GATCGGCATGAAGCTGCGCAAGCTGCTTAACTTTGGCGAGCCATTGGGCGATTTCATGGCGCGTGTACCGGGCGGCGAGAAAATGGAAAGCTATCCATCGACTGTTTCCTATGTCGCCAAACTGATTATTCACCGCTACGCCATGCTCGGCATTCTCGACGAGCACGGCTACCCGGTTCAGCAGATGGG
>DMCN01000108.1:0-4119 GCA_003445795.1 Gallionellaceae bacterium | reverse complement strand
TTCGTGAAGCTCTTTGCTGCATGGCCCGGATCGTTGGACGTTTTCCGATGAGCTTCTGAACGGTAGCTTGCAGGTTTTTCATCGCCTGCTTTACTTCAAGGAGCAAACGATTATGCGCACCCTCAAATCACTGGCTGCATTGCTTGCTTTTGGCTGTTATGTTCCGCTTGCGCTTGCCGACGATGCATCAGTCACCATCTCCTCACCGGCAGACGGCACCAAACTGAGCTGGGCAGAGCCAACCGGAATCAACTATGAAGTAATACCCGGACCGAAAGGCGACCATACGCATATTTATGTGGATGACGAGGAAGTCGGAGTGTTGCGCCGGTTGAAAGGCAGTTACACGCTGGAATCGCTGGCACCGGGCAAGCATGAAATTTGTATCAAAATCGTGAACAAGGGACATACTCCGATTGGCGTGCAGCGATGCATCAAGGTCAGCGTGGAATAGCCGGGTGATTGACATGCAAGATCTGGGTTATGCCTTGGTGCAGGTGATGCATAATTTCGGCGCTGTTGCTGTGGTGGGCGGCGCCGTATTCATGTGGTACATGGCGCCACAACCCACCCTGATGCAGCGCAGGTTTGCCTGGCTAATCGGGTTCGGGTGGGGCATGCAGGCGTTGAGCGGCATGGCGTTTGGGGCGATCAGCTACTATTATTACGGAAAGTTTCCGGATATACATGGTATCGCCGTCGCCGCGCTGGCCGTTAAAATGTTGTGCGCCGTGTCCGGATTGGCCATGGTTGCGTTATATCTGCGCTATGCCCATGGGTGGGCAGACAGGCAACGTTACATGGCATGGCAGATACTGGTTGCGCTGGGTGCCACGGCATTGACTGCCGCCGCCTTCCTGCGCTGGTTTTCTTAAGGAATATTTGATTGTTGAGCAAGTATTTTCCAATCCAGACATGAGCCTGAACGAAGGTGATTTGTGAGGCGTTGCTCAGGCGGCGCGTTGTTGGGTTTTGTTAATAAATTGAAAGAGTTTTGTCCTGGCCTCGTTGAGGCGTTGGGCAGCATCATTATCGCTGCATTCGGCGGCAAGTGCATCCAGTTTTTCCAAGGTTATTCCTTTTTTGAGATAGCTTTCCGCCTCCGGCAGTGATCTGAATTTCTCGTAGGGCGTCATCATGTCCTGATAACGGTAACGCTTGCGTATCCGCCCTTTCGCATCCGTGTATTCGGTAGGGAAGTGACAGGGTCGATGGAAGTTCAGGTAAAGCGACAGCACCTCGACGGTGAATACATTCACCTGGCTGGCGCAGTGTTGCGGGATATGGCTGTATCCCAGGTATTTGCGCACGGTCGAAGCGTTCTTGCTTTCTGCCAGCGCATTGTCGTTGGTCTGGCGCGAGCGCGATTTCGTCTGCTCAATGAGTAGCTTCTTCAGCAGCTTTGCCACCTTATGATTGATGTATTCGGAACCGTTGTCGCTGTGGAAGCCGCGAATGACAAACGGGAACGCATCCATCATGGCTTCCAGCACCGGCAACAGATACGCTTCGCTGATATGTTCCACCGCAAAGACCGCCTGAAACTGGGTAACCTCGTCCACCGCATTGATCAGGTACACGCCCTTGATCCCGTCCAAATCGCCCTGATGCACACTGTCCACGCGCAGATAGCCGGGGCAACCGTCAGGAGCGGGCTTGCGACGTTCGCCGATGTTGACCTTGGTCGGACGGGTCTTGTCGAATGATCCGCGTTTGGCCTGATAGTCCTTGTGCTGGCGCAGGTTGTACAGGTGGCCGTTGGAAATACCCGCCAGCTGCTCGTAGCGAGCCTCGCCATGTACCCGGAACGCCCGCTCGCAGAGCTTGCGCGTGGTGGTGCCGGACAGTGTGCCATGCAGGGCATCCATTTCGGCCAACAGGCGGATGTCCTGTTCCGTATAGCGGCGCACGAACGGCACGGCAGGCGCATGGCGTCTGTCCTTGATGCGTCCGCCGTCTGTTGTGAACTGCTTGATGCAGCGCGCCACCTGCGCACGAGATAGCCCGGTTACCTTGCGCAGATAACGCCGCAGGATGCCCTTGTCAGGGCGTTTGCAGCGCAGGTAATCAAACTGCCTGAGCGTACAGGCCATCCAGTCGTAGGCGCAGGCGCGATCCTCCAACGTAAACAAGATGGGCTCGTTGCCCGACACGAAGGCTCGCACCTGTGCCAATGTTTGTAATCCCTGGGTATGTAAAGTCACGATCATGCCTCCATGATCCCAACTTCCGCGCCTACAGGCTCATTTCACGTTGGAAATACACACACTCGTTCAGGCTCATTTGTCATTGGACAAGGCTATCTATTGCGTCTAACAATGATCTGTGTGAACATGAAACCCCTTATCAATTAGCATCAGGAGGCCATCATGAAATGCAATGTCGGCGGAATTGATCGCACTGGTCGCATCGTGCTCGGAATAGTGTTGCTGATTGTAGGATTGGCGGCTCCTATCGAATTGATTTGGCGAATAGTGGCACTGGTCGTTGCGGGCATCGCGCTGTTAACCGCAACCGTGCGCTTCTGCCCTGCAAATGCGATTTTAGGAATCAATACCTGCGAAGGTGAGGAAAAGAAGTAGCAACGGTTCTGCACCGGATGACCGGGTCGAGTTCTCATCCCCGGCTCTTGGTGGCGAACGAAGTGTGGAGGCTTCCGTGATTACCGCCCGCAAGACATCTGATCGTGGCCATGCCAGTCATGGCTTGTTGCGAACTTAATCACAGCTTTTCCTTCGCTGACTATTATGTATGGCCCTCGGAGACGGGATGGAGGTCGTTGCATGCCTTCAATGGGGGTCGTGTTCAGCCCGGCAAGGGCTTTGGCACTCATGGACAGCGGCTCCGCTGGATTGAATCGCCGGCACGTTGACCGTCCGCTTTCTGAAGTCTCGATTGACTGCAACATGTCGCCAAGCGAATATGGGAACGTGGGAAGTCCAAATGCTTCTTGCAAGTGAAAAGCTGACTCTGGAAAAAATAAGATTTTAGTAGCGGGTTTCAGGCGGTCCGCAAGGAAACCCGGCTTGAAGCTGTGCGCCAAGAGCAGGCTTTCATCTGAATGTTCGAATAATGACTGGCTCGCTGTTCCGGATAAATCAAGCAACCGGACTATCACTGTTCCAGTTTGATGTTAGCGCGCCAATCTCTGCCCGGATACTTGAGCCAGGTGGCTTGGCGTTTTGGCTTTATCCCTATTGAGGCAATCGGTATTTTTCCGGCAGCAAATTGATAATTTCCCTTTGTACCAGCACGTTATGCTCTTCATAGAGCGCATTGCCGCATAAAGACAGCACTTCGCCAAAGTTCTCCAGAACTTTTTCGCCCTGCCACACCCATTCGACGGGCAAGCAAATACCAAGATCGCTTTCGGTTGGATAATCGGACAGCACGACACCTACGGCTTTGATATGCAGGCTGGATTGTGGCGTGCAGTGTTTGATGAAAACGATGTCTTCATTCTTGATGGCCGAAACGATACCATGCAAGTCCAATTTGCCATCTGGCGAATGGGGATAGCATACAATGTCCTTATCAATAAAACCTTGCGCATTGCATTCCTCAATTCCGAAAATTGCAGTCATCGCTCCCTCCATTTCTGTAACGGTTTTCGCCGATCCCGCATGTTGTTGTCTGGCGCATCAGTCTACTCAGGGTCCTCGTGAAATCGAGTGGGTGGAATTTGACATGAAAGTCTGACCCTTGGAAAGTGGTGGAGACGAGGAGGATCGAACTCCCGACCTTCGCATTGCGAACGCGACGCTCTCCCAGCTGAGCTACGTCCCCACGGTGACCAGATGCTAAACAAAAATGCATTGCCTGGGAAGCGGTAAACCGGCCGCATTGCAGGAAATTGCCCGCTCGATGGTTGTCATCTCAATGATTGTTCGCTGACCGGCCTGTTTCCGGCGCTGCAACAAAACCGGCTATCTGCTGCAGCAACTCATCTTCCTGATAAGGTTTGCCGAGGTAGGCATTCACGCCCAGCTGCATCGCATAGTCGCGGTGTTTGTCCGCAGTGCGCGAGGTAATCATGATGATCGGCAGATTTTGTGTCCCGGCATCGCGACGCAGATGCCTGGCCAGTTCGAAACCATCCATGCGCGGCATTTCGATGTC
>DMCN01000020.1 GCA_003445795.1 Gallionellaceae bacterium | reverse complement strand
GGCTATGCTGGTCCCTCGCAAGTCGATACCGTGGGGCAAGGTGGGCGCGGGGTTATTTGTGCTGCTGCTGGTTGCGCTGTTTGCCGTCCCCTACATATTACCCATGAAGGGTTACGCCACCGGAATCGAACGATTGCTTACCGCCAATCTGCAGCAGCCGGTGCGTATCGGGCAGCTGGCGGGGCGGTTGCTGCCTGCCCCGCGCCTGGAATTGAAAGATGTGTCGATAGGCGAAACGAAATCGATTCAGGTGCAGCGAGCCCGGGTCGATTTTGCACTGTCTGCATTATTTTCTTCAAGCAAGCCAATTGACAATCTCGAGCTGGAGGGTATGCAAGTCAACGGTACGGACCTGACGCAACTATCCGCATGGCTGCAAAAAATTGCTGCCGACACCCAGTATCCGATTGCCCATGTCAAGCTGAGCCAGGCCAAACTGGAGGCAGACGGTGTGCAATTATCCGGGATCGAGGGTGAAATCGATTTCAATCAGACCGGAAAATTCACCCAGGCGAAATTAACGGCCGAGGGCAGCAAGTTTGCAGTGGGCATCAACGCCGCGCCGGAAAACAAGATGCGGGTGTCAATTGAGGTGCGCGCTAGCGCATTGCCATTGCTGCCGGGCTGGGTTTTTGACGAGCTGAGTGCAAAAGGTGAATTGACCAATGACGAGCTGGTGATTACCGATCTGGATGGACGCATCATGGGCGGCATATTGCTTGGTGACGCGCGCATCGCCTGGCGTTCCGGCTGGCAAGCACAAGGAAAGCTGGTGGCAAAGACCATCACCATGCAAAATATGGGCAAGGCGCTGAGTGGAGATATGGACGGCACGGCGCGCTTCCGGATGCAGGCCGCCAGTTTGTCCGGACTTGTGGAGACAGCGGCACTGGACGGCACTTTTGCCGTTAAGAAGGGCACCATCAACGGCGTGGATATTGTCGAAACCGCCCGCTTGCGCAGCAGGGAAAACCTGCCGGGCGGGCGCACGCATTTTGATGAGCTGAGCGGCAACCTGTCTGTTGCGGATGGCGTTTACGCGTTCCGGCAACTGAAGATGGATGCCGGAGTGCTGACTGCAACGGGTACGCTGGACATTGCCAATCAGCAATTGTCCGGACGCATTCTCGCTGATCTGTCGATGCGCGCGGGGATGGGGTCGGTCGCGCTGCAAATCGGCGGGGCAACCGGCAATCCGACGTTGCGCGCTGTGCCCTGATTTTTCTTTTGTTGTGATCGTTTNNAATTCGCACCTTGTATCTTTCTTTCCGTGGTGGTTAGCTACCACCACACGAAGCGGAGGAAGCTTGTTTCGCACCTTAAGGCTCGACCTTGTTATGTAGATCATGCCCTCTGCTTCACCTTTCGCCAGCACAGACACTGAACGGTAGCCAAGGGGCAAACCCTGTATGCACAAGGCAAGTGGGCGAAGTTGGCTAACATTGTAACAGGAGGTCATCATGTTTTATCTCGGTATGGATGTCGCAAAAGCCAAGCTGGATTGTTGCCTGCTGCTGGACGAAGCCAGTGGCCGTCGCAAGACCAAGGTGGTAAGCAACGCCAAGTCCGGCATCGTTGATTTGCTGGCTTGGGTTGCCAAACAAAATGTTTCTCCGGGGGCGCTGCATGTCGTCATGGAGGCCACTGGTGTGTACCACGAGCAAGCCGCTATGGCATTGGCGGATGCCGGTATCACGGTTTCCATTGTCAATCCGGCGCAGGTCAAAGACTTCGGGCGCGGGTTGGCGGTGCGCACCAAGACCGATGGCGTGGACAGCTTTGTGCTGGCGCGCTACGGCGCCCTGCTCAAGCCTGTTGCCTGGACGCCACCCGCCCCGGAGGCACGAATGCTGCAAGCGCTGTTATCACGCCGCGAGGCCATCACCCAGGATTTGCAGCGTGAGCGCAACCGTCAGGAGAAGGCCGACGCCACCGACACACCGGATCGGATACGGCAATCCCTTGCCGACAGCATCGAGTTCCTGGTCAAGCAGCTTGCCGAGCTGCAGCGGGACATTGACCAGCACATTGATCGGCACCCCACCCTCAAGGACGATATGGCCTTGCTCCAGAGCATCCCGGCGGTTGGCCCGCAGGTAGGCGGTAATCTGCTTTCGGTGATGCGCAGCCACGAGTTCAGTTCAGCCGAACAACTGGCGGCGTATCTGGGTTTGGTGCCGGTGGAACGGCAGTCGGGCAGTTCGGTGATGGGGCGTGCCAGGCTCTCAAAAGCTGGGCCTGCCAGAATACGCGCCGTGCTATACATGGCTGCGGTCGTGGCGACGCGCCACAATCCGCATGTCAAAGCCGTCTATGACCGACTACTTGCCCGCGGCAAGTCCAAGATGTCCGCTCTCGGTGCAGCAATGCGCAAGCTGGTGCATTTGTGCTTCGGTGTACTCAAAACACGCAAGCCTTATCAGCACAATTATGCAAAAATCGCTTGACCGGAAAGACGGTATCTACAAACCCATCAACTGCGGAATTTAGGTTTATGGGATTGCTTCACTGAACTTTGTCACGGTATAGCGCGACAGTTTCACGCCTTCTTCCCAGAAGTCGTCGGGCAGCCCGGCCTTGCGCCTGAGATGCGCCATGAATTGGCGGGGCTGGGGCAACTGTTCCCATACCTGCGGCAGGAAGGTGCTGCGGTACGAGCCATACTCGAATATGATGCCGTCCACGTTGGGGCGTATTTGCGCCAGCGCATCGGCCTCGTCCCGGACATCCATCGCGGTGGTCGGCGAGAGCAGCGAGATCTCGACCGTGGTGATGTCGAGTTCCTCGACGCTCAATGGCATGAAACGCGGGTCGCGCAGGGCGGCAGATACCGCGTTGCTTTTGACATCGGTTAACAATGGCCGGTGCGCCTGCAGCGTGCCGATGCAACCGCGCAACTCGCCGTCCTGCGTGAGGGTAACGAAGCATGCGCCGTGCTCGGTCAGCCAGGACGCGCTTTCATCCGCTGCACGGGGCACACCCAAGGCGCGCGAAATCTCGGCGCGTGCAATCGGCAGCAATATCTTCCCGCGTTCAGTCTGCATGTTCTATCTCCTCGGTAAAGGCGAGCGCGGCATAACCCACCACTTGGTCATGAGACCCCGCAGTGTCTCCGGAGTTTCGCAAATCGAGCAGGTGCGGCGTGAGATGGTGATTGCGTGCCGCCAGCAGCAGGCCGCTGATCGGCGTGCCGCCGCAGGCCTGCTCGTGTTCGATAGGCTGGCGCAGATTGATGATGTCGTCAGCAGTCTTGCCGTCGACGAACTGTGCCGCCGCATAAGGCAGGTAGTGCGACAGGTCGGAACTGATCACGATCAGTGTCTCATCGCCGCCCCAGACCGCTTCCAGCACCTCGGCCACTTCTTCCGCCGTCGCACGGCCGACGGCCAGCGGCAGCAGGGTGAAGTCGTCCAGTACGCTTTGCAAAAATGGCAGTTGCACTTCCAGCGAATGTTCCTGGACATGGGCTGCACCGTTCACCACGACCTGCGGCAACTGCGCGACGTCGCGCATTGCGGCGAGATCCAGCGGGATGCGCCCAAGCGGTGTGTCGAAGGCCTCGGTGTCGGGCAACGCCAACCCTTGGACTGCTACACGGTGCGTTGGTCCGAGCAGCACCACGCGATGGATGCGGTGGGCGATCTTTTTCAATGAGGCATAGGCGTTTCCTGCGACCGCGCCGGAATAGATGTAGCCCGCGTGCGGAGCGATCAGCGCCTTGGGTTTCAAAGAGTGGGATTGGGCAGCGCCGAGAAAACCCTGCACCTCGTGTGTGAGCTGTCCGGCATCGGCGGGATAGAACGTTCCGGCAACAGCAGGTGGACGGCAGACAGTCATGGCGATCTCCATCGGGTGATACCCGTAATATGGCGGCCTGATGCGAGTATTCAAGCACCGATCCGCTGACGCGCATCCATCACATGTGACGCGATATGGACGTTGTCCCATTATGCGCGCTTGGCGCTGCATTGATATGCCGCCGTGCTATAGGGCCTCACGAGTGCCGGTATGTGGCACAGAGCTTGCATTGCTGATATCGGGCACGTCGCAAGGATATGCGCGGCCCCCAAATGCAGTTCAGGAGAGAGAGCACAGGAGTGAAAGTGAGAAACGGCAACAAACCAGCCAACTTGCCCGCGTCTTGCGGAAGGTGCGGCAAGACGATCAGGATGCGCGAAGACCCGGACGGGCTGTTATGCACAGCCATCCTCGACAAGGTGGATCCGAACTTCGAGGACGTGTGCGTGTATTACGTGGAGCGTAACGAGCCTTCCGACCCGACGAACCGTTTCTGAGTTTATCTATCCGAGCAGATGCTTGACGAGTTCGCGCTCGCCGAGAAGTTCCTGGTGGCTGTCCAGCATGTGCTTGCGCCCCAGTTCGCTGATCGGCAGGTCCTTCACGATGCTGTAGTGCCCGTTGCGGCAGGTGACCGGGAAACCGTAGATCACGCCTTCCGGGATGCCGTAGCTGCCGTCCGACGGCACGCTCATGGTGACCCAGTCGTTGTGGTGCGAATGCAGCAGCCAGTCGTGCATGTGGCCGATGGCGGCGTTCGCCGCGCTGGCCGCACTGCTTAAGCCGCGCGCTTCGATGACTGCCGCGCCGCGCTTCTGCACGGTGGGGATGAACTCGCTCTCCACCCATTCTTCCCAGCCGTTCTGGTGCAACACATCGATCACCTTGCGACCGCGGATCTCGGCATGCGACAGATCGGGATACTGCGTGCCGGAGTGGTTGCCCCAGATGACCATCTTCTTGATGTCCTGGATGGGCTGGAACAGCTTGAGGGCAATCTGTGTGATGGCGCGGTTGTGGTCCAGCCGCATCATGGCGCTGAAGTTGCGCGGGTCGAGGTCGGGCGCGTTCTTCATCGCGATGAGCGCGTTGGTGTTGGCGGGGTTGCCGACCACCAGAACTTTCACATGACGCGCGGCGACTTCGTTGAGGATGCGGCCTTGCTCGGAGAAGATGGCGCCGTTGGCCTCGAGCAGGTCCTTGCGCTCCATGCCCTTGCTGCGAGGACGCGCGCCGACCAGCAGTACGACCTCGGCATCGCGGAAGGCGACGCGAGGATCGTCGGTGCAAATGACTTGTTGCAGGCTGGAGAAGGCGCAGTCTTCCAGTTCCATCGCCACGCCGCGCAACATCTGTTGCGCCTGGGGGATGTCGAGCAGTTGCAGGATGATGGGTTGTTCGCGGCCCAGCATATCGCCGTTGGCGATACGGAACAGCATGCTGTAACCGATCTGTCCGGCGGCGCCGGTGATTGCGACACGGATAGGAGCTTTCATGATGTCCTCTCTGGTTGGTGGTCCGGATTATGGACGATTGCGATATCCAGTTTCCGGTATCCGATTATTAATTATCCGAATGTGATTATTAAATTTTTCTTCTCCAGACGATTTCGGGTTTGATCATAGTCCTTTTGCTTTTCTCCCGCCACGGCTCGGTGTAGGATTGGCCCATCGGAATTTGCTTGAGGTCAGAACAACGAAATGAATAAACCACGCCCTAAGCATCTTGCACTGCACCTGATCAAACTGCCGCTCTCCGGTTATGTGTCCATCCTGCATCGCGCAAGCGGTGCAGTTCTTTTTCTTGCGTTGCCGCTGCTGTTGATGATCCTCGACCAGAGTCTGCGCTCGATCGAAACTTACACCAATCTGACTGATGTGCTGGCAAATCCATTGCTCAAAGTGGTGTTGTTTGGATTGATGTGGGCTTTCCTGCATCACTTCTGCGCCGGATTGCGTTATCTGGCCATCGACCTGCACCTGTTGCCGACGCTTGCCGCAGCGCGCGCCGGCAGCAAATGGGTGCTGGCGGTCAGCCTGACGCTGACCGTTCTGCTGGGAGCGAAACTATGGTGAACCGCGTCGTCACGGGAGCGCACTACGGTCTGCGCGATTGGCTGGCGCAGCGCGTCACCGCGGTGGTGATGGCGGTCTATGTGGTCGTGGTCGCCGTCTATCTGCTGCTGCAACCGAGTTTCGGTTACGACACCTGGGTCTATCTGTTCTCGGGCAATGTGATGCGCACGTTCTCGCTACTGTTCCTGCTGAGCCTGTTCTACCACGCCTGGATCGGCGTGCGCGATATTGTGATGGATTACGTGAAACCGGCAGGCATCCGCCTGCTTATCCATGTGTTGGTCATACTGGCGTTGATCCTCTATGTGATCTGGTCGGTGCAGATACTTTGGGGACTCTAAAGATGGCGATAACGAAAAGAACATTCGATGTGGTGGTGGTGGGCGCGGGCGGCGCGGGTATGCGCGCGGCGCTCACGCTCTCGCAGGCTGGGCTCAAGGTCGCAGTACTCTCTAAAGTATTTCCAACGCGTTCGCACACGGTCGCGGCGCAGGGCGGTATCGCTGCTTCGCTGGGCAACGTCAATGAGGACAACTGGCACTGGCATATGTACGACACCGTGAAAGGTTCGGACTATCTGGGCGACCAGGATGCCATCGAATACATGTGCCGCGCTGCGCCCGAAGTGGTCTATGAGCTGGAACATTTCGGCATGCCGTTCGACCGGCTCGACAGCGGCAAGATCTACCAGCGTCCCTTCGGCGGCCACATGCAGGACTATGGCAAGAACCCGGTACCGCGCGCCTGTGCTGCCGCCGACCGCACCGGCCATGCGCTGTTACACACCCTGTATCAGCAGAACGTCAAAGCCAACACCAACTTCTTTATCGAATGGAAGGCGCTCGACCTGATCCGTGACGAGGACGGCGACGTACTCGGCGTGGTGGCGATGGAGATCGAGACTTCCGAAGTGATGATCCTGCAGGCGCGCGCGACCCTGTTCGCCACCGGCGGTGCGGGGCGCATCTTCTCGGCCAGCACCAATGCCTACATCAACACCGGCGACGGCCTAGGTATGGCGGCGCGCGCGGGCATCCCGCTTGAAGACATGGAGTTCTTCCAGTTCCACCCCACCGGCGTGCACGGTGCTGGTGTGCTGATCACCGAAGGCGTGCGAGGCGAGGGCGGCTATCTGGTGAACAAGGACGGCGAACGTTTCATGCCGCGCTATGCGCCGACAGCCAAGGACTTGGCCAGCCGCGACGTGGTGTCGCGCGCCATCACCGTGGAGATCAACGAGGGGCGCGGCTGCGGTCCGCACGGCGACCATATCCTGCTCAAGCTGGACCATCTCGGCGACGACGTGATCCGAAGCCGCCTGCCCGGCATCCGCGAGATCGCGCTGAAATTCGCCCACGTCGATCCGGCCAGAGACCCGATCCCCGTGGTGCCGACTGCGCATTACATGATGGGCGGCATTCCCGCCAACTATCACGGGCAGGTTATCGCGCCCTATCACCACGGCCCGGAAGAAGTGGTGCACGGCCTGTATGCGGCGGGCGAATGCGCCTGCGTGTCGGTGCANNGGCAGATCATCGAAGACCTGCAAAGCCACCCGCGTTCCAAGCGCCTGCCTGCCGGCTCGGCCGAGCATTCACTGGCGCGGCTGGCGCGGCTGGAGTCTCAGACTAAGGGTGAAAGTGTCGCCGAGGTTGGCGATGCGATGCGCAAGGCCATGCAGAAGCATTGCGGTGTGTTCCGCTTTCCCGGTTTGCTGGCGGAAGGCGTGGAGCAGATTAGGCAGATCGCCGGGCGGGTCGCGCATACCGAAATCCGCGACAAGAGCAAGGTGTTCAACACCGCGCGCATCGAGGCATTGGAACTGGATAATCTGATCGAGGTCGCGCAGGCAACCATGGTTGCCGCAGCGGCGCGCACCGAAAGCCGCGGCGCCCATGCGCGCGACGACTTCCCGCAGCGTGACGATGCAAACTGGCTCAAGCACAGCCTGTATTTTCGCGACGGGCAGCGCCTCGATTACAAACCGGTGCGGCTAAAGCCGCTGACGGTTGAATCGTTTCCGCTCAAGGCGCGGGTGTATTGAAATGGGAAAGGTTTTGGGAGTGAGTAGTGGGAGCGCGGGCATCCTGCCCGCATGCGGGCAGGATGCCCG
>DMCN01000044.1 GCA_003445795.1 Gallionellaceae bacterium | reverse complement strand
CTGGCCTATGTGCTGGGGATGGCGATCACTTACGCCATCGCGGGTGTGGCGGCCGGTTATTCCGGCAACCTCATCTCCAGCGCCTTGCAGACCCCCTGGGTACTAGGCAGCTTCGCCGCGCTGTTCGTGCTGTTGTCGCTGTCCATGTTCGGCTTCTATGAGTTGCAACTGCCTTCGTCACTGCAAAGCAAGCTCACCGACACCAGCAACAAGCTGCACGGCGGCCACCTCTCCGGCGTGTTCTTGATGGGTGCGCTGTCCGCCGTCATCATGGGCCCCTGCGTCGCCGCACCGCTGGCGGGCGCGCTGCTATATATAAGTCAGACCCACGATGCGGTGTTGGGCGGGACGGCGCTGTTCTTCCTGGCGCTGGGCATGGGGGCGCCACTGCTGCTGATCGGCACCTCGGCGGGGACTTTGCTGCCCAAGGCGGGCGCGTGGATGGAAGCGGTGAAACGTTTCTTCGGCGTGATGATGCTGGCAATGGCGATCTGGATCGTTTCGCCCGTCATCCCGCTTTCCGCGCACATGCTGCTCTGGGCGGCGCTGCTGATCTTCTCGGCCATCTACCTGCGCGCCCTCGATCCGCTGCCGCATACCGCGCGCGGCCTGCACAAACTGGGCAAGGGCATCGGTATCCTCGCCCTGCTGCTGGGCGTGGCCTATCTCATCGGCGCCCTGTCCGGCGCGCGCGACATCCTGCGCCCGCTCGGCACCCTCGGCCGAGCCGCCCCCGAGAGCTTTGCCACACTGCAGTTCGAGCGCGTGAAGAGCAGTGCCGAGCTGGACAAACGTATCGCCCAAGCCAGCGGCAAGACGGTGATGCTGGATTTCTACGCTGACTGGTGCGTGTCGTGCAAGGAGATGGAACGTTTCACCTTCAGCGACGCGGCGGTTCAGTCCAGCTTGAAAGGCTCCGTTCTGCTGCAGGCCGACGTGACAGCCAACGATGCCGACGACAAAGCCCTGATGCAACGCTTCCAGTTGTTCGGTCCGCCCGCGACATTGTTCTTCGATGCACAGGGCAAAGAGCTGGTCGACCACCGCGTGACGGGCTATCAGGACGCCAAAACGTTTCTTCAGTCATTACAAAGCGCTGGATTGTGATCCCCAAGCATCTAGTAGGGTAATTTTCCGCAAAAGTGGACAATCTCCCCCTTTTTCGGCAAACTCCGCCCCCCATGAAGAACATCCTCGTACTGCACGGACCCAACCTCAACCTGCTCGGCACTCGCGAGCCGGAGGTCTATGGTCGCGTCACGTTGGATGAAATTAACACCAAGTTGGCTGCACAAGCGCAAAAGAACGGCGCAAAGCTGGCTGCATACCAAAGCAACACCGAAGGAGCGCTGGTCGAGCGCGTGCAACAGGCGCGTACCGACGGCACCGACTTCATCATCATCAATCCGGCCGCCTACACCCACACCAGCGTCGCCCTGCGCGACGCCTTGGCGGCGGTCGCCATCCCTTTCGTCGAGGTGCACCTTTCCAATGTGCATGCCCGCGAGGCGTTCCGCAAGGAATCCTATTTCTCCGACATCGCTGTCGGCGTCATCAGCGGCCTGGGCGCGAAAGGTTACGAACTCGCATTGGAATTTGCGTTGCAACACAACTAAACAAGGAGCTGACAAATGGATCTGCGCAAACTGAAGACACTGATCGAACTGGTTGAGAACTCGGGCATCGCCGAACTGGAACTCACCGAAGGCGAAGAGCATGTGCGTATCTCCCGCTCCAGCTCCGTTGCAGCCCCCATGCAGCAATACTATGCCGCCGCCCCGCAGGCAGCACCGGCTCCGGCCGCCGCCGCCCCGGCCGCTCCCGCAGCACCTGCCGCCCCGGCCGCTCCTGAAGGCCACGTGGTCAAGTCGCCGATGGTGGGCAGCTTCTACCGCTCCCCTTCGCCCGGCTCCAAATCATTCGTGGATATCGGCCAGAGCGTGAACGAAGGCGACACCCTGTGCATCATCGAAGCGATGAAACTGCTGAACGAGATCGAGTCGGACAAGACCGGCGTGATCAAGGCGATCCTGGTCGAGAACGGCCAAGCCGTCGAGTTCGGCCAACCCCTGTTCATCATCGGTTGATCCGCCATGGCCGTATTCGTCCGCAAACCCCGCCCCCCTGCTCCGCCGGAGAATCCCATCATGTTTGAGAAGATCCTCATTGCCAACCGCGGCGAGATTGCGCTGCGTATCCAGCGCGCCTGTCGCGAGATGGGTATCAAGACTGTCGCTGTCCACTCCGAAGCTGATGCCGAAGCCAAATATGTGAAGCTTGCCGACGAGTCGGTGTGTATCGGCCCCGCACCGTCCAGTCTGAGTTATCTGCATGTACCCGCCATCATCAGCGCGGCGGAAGTGACCGATGCACAGGCCATCCATCCCGGTTACGGCTTCCTGTCCGAGAACGCCGATTTCTCCGAGCGCTGCGAGAAATCCGGGTTCGTGTTCATCGGCCCGCGCGCCGAGACCATCCGTCTGATGGGCGACAAGGTTTCCGCCAAGAGTGCCATGAAGAAAGCCGGCGTACCCTGCGTGCCCGGCGTTGAAGGCGCCTTGCCGGACGATCCGGCCGAGATCATGCGTATCGCCAAGTTCATCGGCTATCCGGTCATCATCAAGGCATCGGGCGGCGGCGGCGGACGCGGCATGCGCGTGGTGCATACCGAAGCCGCGTTGTTGAATGCGGTGACCATGACCAAGACCGAAGCGCAGGCCGCCTTCAACAATCCCATGGTGTACATGGAGAAGTTCCTGGAGAACCCGCGCCACATCGAGATCCAGGTGCTGGCCGACCAGCACGGCAACGCCGTGTTTCTGGGCGAGCGCGACTGCTCCATGCAGCGCCGCCACCAGAAGATCATC
>DMCN01000118.1 GCA_003445795.1 Gallionellaceae bacterium | reverse complement strand
CGGCAAGACCACGCTGCTCGACGCCATGCGCACGCTGCTGGCGCTGGAATGCTCGAAGAAGCGCGACTACAAGCGCTATGTGCGCCGCAACGGCGAGGACTTCTGCTGGCTGCGCGGCGTGGTGGACAACCGGTGCCCGCCCGGCGCCAGCTACCGCCCGTTCCGCCTGCCCTACCAGCAGGACAAGATTACATTGGCTTGCCGCATCGACAAGAAAGGCGGCGACTGGTCGCGCAAATATTGGATCGCCGACGGCGAGGTGAGCCTGCAAGAGATCGAGCAGAAAGGCGAAGAGTTCGGCGTGCGCGATTACCAGCGCATCCTGCACAGTGCCGGATTGTCCCCCGCCATCGCCCGCGTGCTGTCGCTGGAACAGGGCCAGACCGACAAGCTGTGCGAACTGTCGCACAAGGATTTGCTTGACCTGGTGTTCCAGGTGTTCGGCGACAAGGAAGTACTGGAGCGCTATCAGGAAGCACGCCACCATCAGGAACACACTTCGCGCGAGCTGGATGCGGCGCAGAACCAACTCGAAGCGCTGGGCAACAATCTGGAAAAGCACGAACAGAAGGTGAACCGCTATCTGGAATGGCACCGCCTCAACCAGGAGCGCACCGACCTGTTTTCCGAAACGCGACCGCGTTTGGAACACTACCTGCTGCAACGCGAAACCGACAATGCGCGGCGCACCCTGCAATCCATGCGCAAGGAATGGCGCGCCAAGCGCGTCGAGCGCAAAGAATTGCAGTTGGAACTTCAAATGCAGCAACAGGCGCTGGAAGCCGCACAACTGCGCCGTCAGGCTGCTACCGACAGCGAACAAAACCAGCAACGTGCACTGAACGAACTCAACCGCGAACTCGGGCGCTGGGAAACCATCGTCGAACAGCAAAAGCGCCTGGAACAGCAGGCACAGGCCAGCGAAGGCGGCAAGCTCGCCGATGCGCGCGAGATCGAACACATGGAAAGCGAGCGCGCCAATCTGCTGGTACGCATCGCCGAACAGGAACAAAAGCTGCGCCAGCTCGACGAGATGCTGGAAAACCTCGCGGCAGGTCGACGCGCCGATCCGATGGATGTGGCAGCCTTCCGCCAGGCTCTAACCCAGGCCGGAATCGCACACGACCTGCTCGCCGACGTGGTAGAGATCGCCGATCCATCCTGGCAAGCCGCCGTGGAAGCCGTGCTCGCGCCTTCCGCG
This sequence comes from Gallionellaceae bacterium, assembly GCA_003445795.1. Taxonomy (GTDB): domain Bacteria; phylum Pseudomonadota; class Gammaproteobacteria; order Burkholderiales; family Gallionellaceae; genus Sideroxyarcus. The sequence continues at coordinate 13,756 of DMCN01000118.1, read as the reverse complement.
CACATCGTGCTGCTCGCCAAAGAGAAAGACACTGAATCGGCGATGGCGCTGGGCGAAAAGCTGCGCTACCGCCACTTCATCGTGCCGGATTGTATGTCTGCAGGCCTTCCGCCCAAGGGTTCGCTGCTGGAAGTGGTGCGCTTCACCAAGCCGGTGCCGGAATGGCTGCTGCGCACGCTGGAACGCACACGCCGCGTGGAAGATGCCGTGGCCGGGGCCAAGCTGCCGCGCGGCGAAGACTGGATCACACGCCAAGGCTATTTGCGCGAACGGCGCGGCGGTCGTTATGCCGCACAGGAACAGGCACGCTTCGGCAAGGCGCGGCTGGAAGCCCTGCGCGAACAACGCAGCGGCATCGACAAGGCGCTTGCGCCGTTACGCGAACAGCGCGACGACCTCACCGCCCGCATCCGCAACCAGCAGGCACAGCTGGCCGGGGTCAGCGCCAGTGCGCAGCTCGCCGCCCGCGCGGCCGAGTTCGCCGAGGCACGCCAGAACTACGATGCACTGGTACTGCGCCGCCGCGACAACACCGTGTTGCAAGCGCAGCAGGAACGTGAACAGGCCGACAAGGCCGTCACTGCGGCCTACACCAGTTCGCAGAAGATCCAGTTCGCGCTGCAAACGCTGGAGAAGGAAATCTCCGGCAAGGAAAACCGTTCTGCACGCGAAGATCAGATCCGCCGCCTGCAAACGCTGCGCCACAACCGCAAGCAGTTCCCGGCAGGCTGGTGCGACGAAACGGCCAACCAGCAGATCGCCGAGAAATACCGCGACACCACCAACATCGACCGCCGCATCGAGGAGATCGAATACCGCTTCAAGGAAGAATCCTGGGAGACCGACGACACCGTGGTCGCACTGCGCGACAAGATCAAGGACGACTACCAGCGCATGGAAAATGACTTATCCACGCGCCGCCGCGACAACGAGATGGCGCGCAGCCAGACCGAGACGGCGCGCGAGCAATACATCGCCGTGTTGCGCCACACCGTCGGCCGCTACGTGAAGAACCTCAAGGTGCTGGGCGACCTGGCCGGCATCAAGGTGGATAACGAACCGGTCCTGCTCGACAACAACGACCTGTCGCTGGCGCAGGCCGGACTCGCGGTGCGCTTCAACTTCGACGACAAAGGCTTCATGGGCATGAACGACGGCGACGCCTCAGGCGGCCAGCAGGTGATGAAGTCACTGATCCTGCTGGTGGCGCTGATGATGGAAGAATCCCGCCCCGGCGGCTTCGTGTTCATCGACGAACCCTTCGCCCACCTCGACATCGCCAACATCGAGCGCGTCGCGAAGTTCCTCAAGGCCACCCGCGCCCAATACCTGTTGACTACCCCAGTCACCCACAACGTCGGCGTGTACGACCCGTCCATGCTCACGCTAGTCACTTTCAAGAAGAAGCCGACGGATGCCTGGGCGCCGGGAGTGAAGGTGCTGGTGCGGGAAAGGTCATAACCAGCCTGCCAGAGGGGTACAAGCAATCCTGAAAACCCCGTCGCTGTGCTATATTTCACGCCGATTTAATTCAACTCAGTCATACGGAACACCATGAGCAACGAACCCAATACCCCAGTGCAGGACGAGAACCAGATCATCGCAGAGCGCCGCGCCAAGCTGAAAGCGATCCGCGAGAAAGGCGTCGCCTTCCCCAACGACTTCAAACGCGAGCAGATGGCTGCCGATCTGCACTCGGAATACGGCGAGAAGTCGCACGACGAACTGGAGGCATTGCAGATCCATGTTGCCGTGGCCGGTCGCATGATGCTCAAGCGCGTGATGGGCAAGGCCAGCTTTGCCACCATCCAGGACATGGGCGGACGCATCCAGCTGTTCATCAGCAACGACATCACCGGGGAAGCGGCACACGGCGAGTTCAAGCATTTCGACATGGGCGACATCCTCGGTGCGGTCGGCGTGCTGTTCAAGACCAAGAGCGGCGAACTCTCGGTGCGCGTGACGCAGGTGCGCCTGCTGACCAAGGCACTGCGTCCGCTGCCGGAGAAGTTCCACGGCCTCACCGACATGGAACAGAAATATCGCCAGCGTTACCTCGACCTCATCACCAACGAGGAGTCGCGCAAGGTGTTTATCACCCGCACCAAGATCATCCAGGCGATCCGCGATTTCTTCGTGCGCCACGACTATCTTGAAGTGGAAACGCCGATGATGCATCCCATCCCCGGCGGCGCCTCGGCCAAACCGTTCGAGACACATCACAATGCGCTGGATATGAAGATGTATCTGCGCATCGCCCCCGAACTTTATCTGAAGCGCTTGGTCGTCGGCGGTTTCGAGAAGGTGTTCGAGGTGAACCGCAACTTCCGCAACGAGGGCGTCTCGACACGCCACAATCCGGAATTCACCATGATCGAATTCTACGAGGCGTATCGCGATTACAAATACCTGATGGACTTTACCGAGAAACTGTTCGCCGAGGTGGCGCGCAAGGTGCTGGGTACCTCTGTTATTACGTATCAGGGCCGTGAACTCGATCTGGGCAAGCCCTTCCATCGTCTGACCATGGTGCAGGCGATCCAGAAATATCATCCGCAGTTCAGCGATGCGCAACTGGGCGACCGCACCTTCCTGGTCACCCAGCTGAAGGACCTGAAGGCCAAATACAACCCGAAGGATGCCGTCGGCGGCTTGCAACTGTCGCTGTTCGAGGAACTGGCCGAGTCGCACCTGTTCGAGCCGACCTTCATCATCGATTACCCGATCGAGGTCTCGCCGCTGGCACGCAGCAGCGATGCACATCCCGAGATCACCGAACGTTTCGAGTTGTTCATCGTCGGTCGCGAGATCGCCAACGGCTTCTCCGAACTGAACGATGCGGAAGACCAGGAGCGCCGCTTCGATGCGCAGGTCGCCGCCAAGGATGCGGGCGACGAAGAAGCGATGTTCAAGGACAGCGACTTCGTGCGCGCGCTGGAGTACGGCCTGCCGCCCACCGCCGGTGAGGGCATCGGCATCGACCGTCTGGTGATGCTGCTGACCGACAGCGCCAGTATCCGCGACGTGATCCTGTTCCCGCACATGCGGCCAGAGTAGATGCTGAGCACCGACCTTCGCACCCGCCTGCTTCAACATTACCCCGCGCTGGCCGAATTGCCCGCGACGGAACTGGATATGCTGCTGGCGAGCGCGATGGTGATGCCGGTTCCGACCGGAACGGTCATCTTCGACGAAAACCAGCCCTGCCAGGGTTTTCCCATGCTGCTTTCCGGCAGCATCCGCGTGATCAAATCGGCACCGAGCGGACGCGAATTGCAGTTGTACCGCGTGTCTCCAGGCGAGAGCTGCATCCTGACCAGCAGTTGCCTGCTGGGCCACACCCGTTACCAGGCACGCGGGATCGCCGAGCTGCCGCTGGAGATGGTGTTGCTTTCTGCCCCCGCTTTTCACACCCTGATGGGGACACACCAGGCATTCCGCGACTATGTGTTCCATCTGTTCTCTGACCGTCTCACCGATCTGATGCAACTGGTCTCGGCAGTCGCATTCCAGAAGCTGGACCAGCGCCTTGCTGCCCTGCTGATTGCAAAGCCAAGCCCCCTGCGCACCACCCACCAGGCGCTCGCCGACGAACTCGGCAGTGCCCGCGAGATGGTCAGCCGCCTGCTCAAGGGCTTCGCCGAACAGGGTTGGGTGAGATTGGCACGAGAACAGATCGAAGTCGTTGATATCGCCGCACTAAAGCGCTTCGCCGAACTCTGATCGGCGGTCTGTGATTTTTATCACAGACAGACTCCCTTGTTGCGCCTATCCTGTCTCCTCCCCTAACCCATCCCTTAAGGAGAAACACATGAAACTCAACGTTGGTGGTATCGACCGTATCCTGCGCGTCGTCGTCGGCCTGGCCCTCATCGGCGCAACACTGGCTGGTATGCTTCCCGTATGGGGCTGGATCGGCGTGGTTCCGCTGGTGACCGGCCTGTTCAAGTTCTGCCCGGCCTACGCCATTTTCGGCATGAATACCTGCCCGATGGACAAGAAATAAGCTGCATATCCCCCGCACGCCCGGCCTCAGAGCCGGGCGTTTTTTATAATTCCACAGAGGAGCCACGAATGCGAAACAAGATCATCCTGTCTGCACTACTCGCCGTTTACACCAATTCAGCCTTGGCCGACGATATCGCCAAATACCAGGAAGAGAGCCGCGCCATCATCGGTCCGTTCGCACAACAGCTGCAAGCCGAGAACAAGAAGGCCGTCAAAGAAGGCGGCCCCGACTCCGCAATCAAGGTGTGCAAGGACATCGCCCCGAAGATGGCTGGCGACCTTTCGCGCCAGCACGGCATCAAACTCACCCGCGTCAGCCTGAAGGTGCGCAACCCTCTGCTGGGCACCGCGGACGAGTGGGAACAGAAGACGCTGAAACAGTTCGAGGAGCGTATTGCCAAGGGTGAGAAGCCCGAGACGCTGGAAGCCGCCGAAATCGTGAGCGAGCCGGCCGGAAAATACTTCCGCTACATGAAGGGTATCGTGCTGCAATCGGGTTGCACAGCCTGCCACGGAACAGCCGATGTGATCGATGCCACTGTGAAAACGCGTCTGACCGCAGAGTATCCGCACGACCAGGCCACCGGCTACATCGCCGGCCAGGTTCGCGGCGGCGTGAGCATCAAGCGCGCCCTGTGATGTCCTTGCCCTGCGCCAGTTGGCGCAGGGCAGTCATTTCGCTTCGCTGCGTTTCTTCAGCAGGAACAGGATCAACGAACGCAACTTGGCGGGGCGCACCGGTTTGTGCAGCAGATGGTGTCCGCGCTCGTTGACCGCCTGCAGTATCTCCGGCGCAGTATCACCGCTCACCAGAATGAATGCCGGGGGGACATCGCAATGTTCCCTGATGCGGTCGGCCAGTTGCAGCCCGTTGCCGTCCGGCAGTCGGTAATCGCACAGCACCAGATCGAAGTGCGCTTCCGAATACTTGTTCCACACCTCTTCCAGACCTTCGCCGACCGAGACGCTGCATCCCCACGACTCGAGAATGCCGGCGGTACTCGTGCGCACCAGCATATCGTCATCCACCACCAGCACTCTGAGGTTGTCCAACTTGTCGTGTCTGGGCATCACGGATGTCTGAACCGGTCCCGATTCTGCCAGCAGGTCGTCGACACCGAACATGCGAGGCACGGTCACGGCAAATATCGCTCCGCGTCCCGGTGCGGAGCGCAGGGTCAGCGGGTGACGCAGCAGCTTGGCCAGCCTGTCGACGATCGCCAACCCGAGGCCAATGCCCTTGCTGCGGTCGCGCGCGCTGTTCGCCAGTTGCACGAACTCGCGGAAGACGTTCTGCTGCTCTTCATCCGGGATACCGATGCCGTTGTCGCGCACTTCGATGCGCAGGTCCTCGCCGCGGCGACGGCAGGCCAGCAACACCGTACCGTTCGGTGGCGTATAGCGGATCGCATTGCCCAGTAGATTGAGCAGGATACGTTCCAGCAGCACCGGATCGCTCAGTACTGTGACATTGAGGCTATGCACACGCATCAGGATGTTCTTGCGCTGCGCGACTGGCAAAAAATCCTGGGCCAGCCGTTTGAGCATCGCCTCGATATCGATGCTTTGTATCTGTGGGATTACGATTCCGGCATCCAGCTTGGAGATGTCCAGCAATGAATCCAGCAGACTGGACATCGCCTCGACCGATTCCTCGACCTTGCCAGCGATCTTGTGTTGCTCCGGCGTGTCCAGCCTGCTGTGCAATTCGCCGACGAACAAGCCGAGCGCGTGCATGGGTTGGCGCAGATCATGACTGGCTGCAGCCAAAAAACGGCTCTTGTCAAAGTTGGCCTTTTCCGCTTCTTCCTTCTTGCGGCGCAGTTCCTGCGTGGCCGTTTCGATACGCTGCTGCAGGTCGGTGCGATCTTGTTGCAGTTGCTGCGCCATATCGTTGATACCCGTAGCGAGCGCATCCAACTCCTGCACATCTGCACCGGCGATACGCGTATGCAGATGCCCCTCGCCGATGCGGCGGATAGCATTGTTCATCTCCAGCACCGGCTGGGTGATGCGTCGCGACACGCGCATAGCGATCAGCATGGTGGTCAGCAACACCAGCAGCAGCAGGAACAGATTGAAGCCGAAAATCTCTGCCTTCTCGCTGTTCAGCCTTTCTTTACCGATCTCGATGATGACACCACCCAGCGCTTCGTTGGCCACATCGGCGGGCGTGCTGTTCCCCAATTCGTCCAGTTTGATCTGCGTCGCGACGATTGGATAGTAGAGCCACAGCACTTTGCGGTCTTCCTGGAACGCAAGGAGATTGCCCGCGTTCGAAGCACTCCTTGCGATACGCACGCGCTCGAACACGTTGGCCGGACTGCCGGCACCGGCCAGAAATTTGGACTCCGCATCCAGCACCACGACAGAATTGACGTCCTGCTGCGCAAAGGCGATATCCACCTGCTGCTGCAACAGTGCATGATTGCCGGAAAAAACCGGATATTCACTGGCCGAGGCCAGTTGCCGGATGATCAGTTTGGCGCGTTCAAACAGGGCGCGATCCTGATCGGCGAAACGCGTATAGGTGAAAAAGACCTCCAGCAGCAGGGCAAGGATCAGGATCGGTATCAGCGCGACAGCCAATGTCTGTCGCTCTATCCCATGCTTCTTCATGGGAGCCTCCTGAGCTCGTCACGCAGTTTCTCGGCATCCTTGATGCGCAAATCGAGGGAGCGCGCTACCTGGATATTGACCGACACTTCGAATTCGTCTGGATACTGAGCCGCGGGAAGTTTTCCGGATCCGGCAAAACGTTCGATCATGGAGTGGGTCTGGATCGCGACCTGCTCCGGGGTCGTGTAAACCGCGCACAAAGCGCCCGCTTTGACATAGGCCTGCGAGATGCCCACCAGCGGGATCTGCTTGCGGTAGGAGGTCAGCAGGATGTTGCGTATGGTACTTGCGTTGTAGATATCCGAATCCGGCAGCACGAAAAGCACTTCGCTTTTACTTAGCACTTCTTCCAGAGCATCGTTGATCAGATGCGACTGGTCGACCTCGCGCTCGTGCAAGCGCATGTTCCTGTCGCCCAACAGCTGCCGCAATCCCTGCAATTCTGCCGGTTCCTTGGTGTACAGCACCCCGACATGTCTGGCTCTTGGCAGCGCCGCCGACAACAGCGCGACTTGGCGTTCCAGAGGTTGATCCAGATAGATGGCGGATCGCGGTGCGCTTCGGGTAGCGGATTCGCGCTGCAATCTTTCGTATCCCGTTTTGGGAACGAACACATTCAGGGTGGGAATGTCTTTCGCGGCCAGCTGCGTCGCCGCCTTCATGCCGACCGCGATATAAAGGTCGGAACCGCCCAGTGCGTCCTCGGGGCGTTTGATTTTAACTACATACTTGTCCGGTTGGAGTTTGCCGATCAGGGTCTCGCTGAAGGCGCGGTAGGCTCCGCCCTCCTCGCTGATCGCCAGGGTGATCTGCAAGGGATCGGCTTGCGCGGGAGAGATGCACGAAAGCAAAAAGACCAGCGCAACGGAGAACATCCGTCTGGTTGATTTTCGCCCCGGGCTATAAAAGGTCGCCCGGTTATAACCAACGACGTGCCGCTTCAACGGCCTGGTCGAATGGCTGGCAGTTTCATCAGAAATGGACGGTCGCAATAAGATAAGTCCGCCGATCAAAGATAAGGTTGCGCTTTTGCGGTGTATTGGCGAATTCCGTGTAGTTGTCCTGGAACGCGTTCTGCACCACCAATGCGATCTCCCCCCCGTACTTGTCCAGGTTCCCGAAGGACTTGGCTACTCTTATGTCTACCCGGTTCATTTGCTTTTGCGCTTCCAGCGCGTCCAGCAACTGTAGCGTGCCCTGATTGAAATAGCTTACGGTCAGCGCCACGTCGTCAGTCACTTGTTCGACCAGCATGATACTACCACTGTCCAGAGGGACCATCCTGGGGCACTGGTCGATATAGGCTTGCAGTAGCGGCGTGAGGACCGGCAGCGTCAACGACCCGGAGGCGCTGCAACTCATCCGCTGATGCGCGTAGTTCAGTACGATATCGCTGCCCTCACCCCACCGGTATTTGAGCGAGCTCTCAAATCCCCTCACCGAGAATGAATAGAGGTTCTTGAAGCCAAGCGATCCGTCCGCGTTCGGATCGAGGAAGATCAGGTCGGTCAACTTGTCCGAATAGATACGCGCGTCCAGTGTCATCGCCGCCGCGGGGAATTCCCCGATATAGCCGATCTCTCTGGACAATATCCGCTCCGGGCGCAAACCGCCCATCGAGGTGTATTGTTTCCCGCCCACGGCATATTGAGTGTTGCTGAATTCTTCGAATGCGACCGGAGTACGATATGCGCGCGAGATACCGACCCGCACGGTATCCAGCGGGGTCAGATGATAATTCAGGGAGAGTCGCGGTGAGTTGTTGCGATGCCCGATACCGTCGTCCTCGAGCATGGTACCGATATTCAATATCGCGGATTCCGTCATATGCCATTCATCGTGGGCGAATAGACGCGACTGCTTGATCGTCGGTGCCGGGCTGGTGAAACTCAGCGGATTGTCGAGCGTGTCGGTTCTCACACCGCCCCCCCAGACTATGCGATTGTTCGCCCAAGGTGCGAAGGTGTGCTGCAACTCGATCTCGTCGCGCTGGGTCAGGACAACGTCCGTCCCGATCAGCGGCATCGCTGTATCGGCGTAGGCGCGCGTGATGTGGTAGTAGCGCAGCTTGATCTCGTCGCTCTGCCGCAAGGCACGGGTCCACTCGATCTGCTCGAAATCGGAACGGGTCCGGATGTCGCGGAACGGCTCGGTCACCCTGCCTACCGTTCCTATCCCGCGCACCCCCTCGCTGTAACCCAGCTGGATGTCGATGGTATCCGACGTATTGGGGCGATAGTTTGCACGGAAATTGGCCAGATGGGTCATGCTGCTGTCGTTCAGGATTTGCGATGCGTAGCCGGAATCGCTGCGTTCACCCAGTGTGAGTCGATAGTCGAGGTCGGCCCCCCCACCGCCGATGCGCGCCACTGTGTCGGATATGCCTGCCTCCCCCTTGCTGACAGAAAGGCGGCCGCCTTTCACTGCGGACGCATCGCGGGTGATGATGTTGATCACCCCCTGAGTGGAGTTGGCACCGTGCGAGGCGGCAGCCGGACCGCGTATCACCTCGATACGCTCGATATCGTCGATATATACCGGGAGATCCGCCCAATCGACCTGTCCGAACGGCGGCAGATAGACGCTACGACCGTCGATCAGCACCTGCATGCGGCGCGCATAGTTGTCGGTCGAACCATGGTAAGAAACAAAAGAGGAATATCCGTCCTGATATCCCACATACATGCCGGGAACCAGCCTGAACAGATCGGCGATGTTTCGGTAGCCGGAAGCATGGATGGTGTCACGGCCGATCACCGTCATGGCATTAGGGGCTTCGGAAATTGGCTGCGAGAGGCGCGATGCGCTCAGTACGATTGGAAGGTCTTGCAGGTAGGCTTGTTCGGATTGGATATCTTCTGCGGCTGACGCTTCATGCGAGGCGAGAAGCAACAAGCCGAACAACAGCACGGTCATCTTTTCCGCTGAAGAATCGAAACCGTGACGCATGACACCTCGCAAATGACTATCGATTAACTGAACCAGAAAATTCCGCCATTAGCGAATCATCGTACTGAGTATATTCTTCAAGTATCGACTCTAGCCCCAACCTGGCTTGACTCCAGATTGCGCGCTGGAGCTAAACGCCAAATTCACAATCAACATGATCACAACTGACAGTCATACTGAAACCAATTGGCTCAACGCTGTTGCGACATTCTATCCGGCAGATGAATACTCAGCAAGGCAATAGCGAGACTGAATCGGCATTTGTTAGCGCATCGTTGCTTCAGAATAGCTAAAGCAAGCAGAAGTTCAATCTAGGACTGTAGCCAAATAGTATTTGGGCTGGCACAGCATGTACCAGCCCTTATCATCGGTCACTGATTCAGGATACTGTCAGCGAACCGACTGATCGATGTCGATACTGATTCCCTTGCTTCCCAATGCCAGCGGTTTGCTCATTCCCATCAGATCGCCGGGCTGGGGCATCGCATTGCCGGACTTGGAAACGCGCGCCACCACAACAACCTGATCGAAGTTGGACATTTTCATCTCCGGTGACATCGCCATGCTGTCATCCAGGCTGAATTTCAACGGCAAGTCCTTGACCTGTTTGCGTACGATGGCCAGCGGCATCTTGGGCCCCTGAGCGGCGCGCACCAGCACGAACAGTGTGTCATCCGGATGGGCCTGACTCTTGATGGAATCGTTCAATGTCACCGTTCCGGTAATGCGCTCATTGCCTGCCGCTTGAACCGGCGTTTCGTTGATCTGCTCCAGCGCAATCTTGCCCCCCTTGCTCTGAGCCAGCAATTGGCGGGCCTGATGCACGCCGTCCTTGATCATCTGCGCATCCGCGTTATCCGGCGGCACCAGTTTGAGCAGCTTTTCCCAATGGCGGACGGCTGCGGCATAGTCGCCGCGCTCCATCGCTGCGGTGCCGGAAAGCGCCAGTGTCTTGAGGTTGTTCGGGTCAAGTTTCAGGGCTTTTTCCAGCAATTTGGTTGGTGCACCCATCAGCGTACTGTGCGTCATCGCCAATGCATCGGCATAGTCGGCCCAGATCCAGGCTTCATCCGGCACGATCTTGGTCAGGCTGTCATAGGTCCTTGCCGCATCGGAGAATCGCCCCATTTCAGAATAGGCGCGCGCCAGCATGAGCAGCGCTTCCGGGTTTGCCGGGCTCTCCGCCACTTTCTCTTCCAGAGACTTCAACGATGTGTCGGTAACGGCCTGCCCGGCCATCTCTCCGCCGTGCGCCGCCTCCTGCGAGAAGGCTTGCAAACTACCGAGTTGAAGATACAAGCCGACGGAAGCCAGCGGCAACAGTACAACCAGCACGATGGTCAGCGTCTTGTAGGGATTACTCTGCGGCGATGCACTTTGTTGCTCGGAGGGATGCACTTCGTCCAGCAGTCTGGACTGCAATTCGAGTTTTCCCTGCTCATGCAGTTCCGGCGTGAGTAGGCCGTTGCGCAGATCGGCATCCATCTCGGAGATCTGGTCACGATATATCTCCAGATTGGCGGCATCGCGCGCCACGGTGTTGTTTCTCGCGATACCGCGCCACAGCGGTATCCCCACGAACAGCGCGGCCACTATCAGCAGCAGCGCAGAAATAATCCAGAAAGTAGTCATCGATTCTATTCTTGGTCGTTAAGAAGGGCAGCTGCACGTTTCTGTGCTTCATCGCTGAGTTGGGTTTCCGGCACGGTCTGGCGGCGCTTGCGCAACTGATAAAACAGCGCCGCGACTCCTAACAGCAGCATGACAAACGGCGCGATCCACAGGGGGATGGTCTCTCCATCGACGGGAGGATCGAACAGCACGGATTTGCCAAAACGCTCGACCAATATATCCTTGATCTCCTGATCGGTCGCGCCTGCCTGCATCTTTTCACGCATGATCTGGCGCACATCGTTGGACCAGTCGGAACGAGAACTGGCGACGGTTTCACTTTGACAAACGAGACAGCGCACTTCTTCTGCGAGGTTAATCATGCGACGTTCAATCACAGGATCGTCAGCCAAGTCTTTGGCCTCACCGGCATACACCCATACGGGCAACAGCAACATCAAAGCCAGCAGTAGATATCTCATTGTTTGTTCAACTCCTCGATCAGTGGTTGAATGCGTTCGCGCAGGTTTTGCCGGGTCACTGCCCCGATTATCTTGTCGCGTATCACGCCCTGTTTGTCGATGATGTAGGTTTCCGGCACGCCATAAACACCGTAGTCGAAGCCGACTTTGCCGTCCGCATCGAATATCACCAGCGTGTAGGGATCGCCCGAGTTACGCAGGGTTGCCAGTCCATCCTCGCGTTTGTCCTTGTAGTTCAGCCCATAAACCGGAACGATTTTCTGCTGCGCGATATCCATGAGGATCGGATGCTCATCCTTGCATGAACCGCACCACGATGCCCACACATTCAGCATCCAGACCTTGCCCTTCATATCCTGCGGCGAGAACTGTTTCTTCGGGTTGTGCAACTGCGGCAGGATGAATGCCGGCGCCGGTTTATCGATCAGCGGCGACGGGACTTCGCGCGGATCGAGGCTCAGACCTTTGAACAGGAACGCGGCCAGGGCCAGAAATATGACCAGAGGCAAAATGAAACGCATCATGCTGTCTTCTCCTGCAATGGTTGTTCACCACCTGCCACGGCGGGTTTTGTTTTGCGCGCATGTATGCGGTAGCGGCGGTCGCTGATGGCCAGGATGCCGCCCAGCGCCATGAACAGGCAGCCCGCCCAGATCCAGTCCACGAATGGCTTGATGTAGACACGCACAGCCCAGGCTTCACTGTCGGGGATGGGTTCGCCCAGCGACACATACAGATCGCGGAACACGCCGGTGTCGATGGCTGCCTCGGTCATCGGCATTCCGGAAGCGTTGTACTGGCGTTTTTCGGGGAATAGTTCGGTGACCAGCTTGCCGTTCTTGCTGACACTCATGCGTCCTTCGGCGGCGACATAATTGGGCCCCTGCTTCTCGCGCGCGCCCTCGAAGCGGAACACATAACCGCCCGCTTCCAGCGTGTCGCCGACTTCCATGCGTACGTCACGCTCGGTCTCGTAACCTTTCACCATGGTCACGCCGATGATGAACACGGCCACACCGAGGTGGGCGAATTGCATGCCGTAATAGCTGAGCGAAGGCTGCTTGATGCGCTGCCACAGGCTGCCGGTACCGGCCAACCGTTTGCGCAGATCAAGTGCCGCTGTGAATATCAACCAGGCTGCGAGCCACATGCCGAGCGCGATCAGCGGCGTCCACAGCCCGAGCGTCAGCGGCAGCACCAGCGCCACGACCACGCTGGCGGCGAGCGCCCAGCGCACGCGCTTCCAGATATCCGGCAAGCTCGCTTGCTTCCAGCGCGCGATCGGACCCAGGCCCATCATCATCACCAGCGGCACCATCAGCGGGACGAACACCGTGTGGAAATAGGGAGGACCGACAGAGAGTTTGCCGAAACCGAGTGCGTCCATGAAAAGCGGATACAACGTGCCCAGGAAGACCGAAGCAGAAGCGACCGCCAGCAATACGTTGTTGGTCAGCAGCATGGATTCGCGCGAGACCAGATCGAACTTTCCGCCCAGACCCACTTTAGGTGCACGCCAGGCGAACAGCAGCAGCGATGCGCCGATGACCACCACCAGGAAGGAGAGGATGAACACCCCGCGTTTTGGATCGGTAGCGAAGGCATGCACCGAGGTCAGTACGCCGGAGCGGACCAGGAAGGTCCCCATCAGCGACAGCGAGAACGCGGCGATGGCGAGCAGCACCGTCCAGCTCTTGAACGCGCCGCGCTTCTCGGTGACCGCCAGCGAGTGCATCAATGCCGTACCCACCAGCCAGGGCATGAACGAGGCGTTCTCGACCGGATCCCAGAACCACCAGCCGCCCCAGCCNNCGGGCGCGACCAGCGCGCCCAGGTCGCGTCCAGTCTGCCGCCCAGCAGTGCCGAGAGGGCAAAGGCAAAGGCGACGGAGAAGCCGACATAACCCATGTACAGCATGGGCGGATGGATGACCAGGCCCGGGTCCTGCAACAGCGGGTTCAGGTCGCGTCCGTCCATCGCCGCAGGCAACAGACGGTCGAAAGGATTGGAAGTGAACAGCATGAACAGCAGGAAGCCCACCGAGATCAAGCCCATCACGCCGATCACGCGCGCCACCATCTCTTCCG
>DMCN01000063.1 GCA_003445795.1 Gallionellaceae bacterium | reverse complement strand
AATGGGGCAACCGGAAACGGCGGCTACAAGCTGGTGTGGATTGGCCGGATCAACCATCACCCCCTCCAACCCCGCCGGGAATGAAACCTTCTTTCCCGGCTTCGCAGGAATCTCCTTACCCGTAACGGTAAGGCCGGGCTTGCCCGGCGTCGGCTCCACCATCCGCATCAGCGGGTCTCCCTGCTTGACCGTCACGATCTCGCCCAGGTCGCGAAAATCTGCCAAACCGTGTTCGTCCAGATGCGGGCTGCGCTTCTTCATGTTGTCCACCAGTATCTCGCAGCGCCCATCGACGCCATGCACAGGAGCTCGCCCGTAACCAACACGAACATTGGTTCCGCCCTCATANNTGGCTGCACCTATCACCTTCTCGGGCAGCACAGGCGCGCCCCCACCGGTTGGCAATGTGCAGCTCAGATAGATCGCGGACAGATCGACTGTGGGACGCAAGGAAAACGTGCCATCGGATCTGGCTTGATTGGTAGCCGTGGTCTCTCCCATTTCATCTCACTTTCTTTGCCGGAAATATAACGCTCGATAGCGACTGACCTGCATCTGACTGGACGCCATTTCCGAGAGGTTTTCCATCATACGTCAGCACATGATTTATTGAAAACCATGGATAGTGAACGTGAATCCGGCTTACAGTACAGGAGGAATACAAAACAAAAACCATGCTATGGCGCAGTGCTTTGCACCTATTTTTCCTAACTGTGCGCTGGTACTGATGTCCCACGATTGCAGCCTGATCCGCGCCGTGGCGGACGAACTGTGGCTGGTCGCCGACGGCGAAGCGAAACTGTTCGACGGCGACCTGGAAGACTACAAGAGCTGGATCGAGACCCGCCGCCCGCGCGAGACGGTGGCGCAGGCGGCGCAAGAGAAACCCAAAGCGCAGGCCGTCCCCAGACAGAACCGCAAAGCGTTGCAATCGAAGCAGAACAAACTGGAGACCGAATTGAACAAGGCGCAGACCGAACTGGCCGCCGTCAACCAGCAACTCGCCGATCCGGATACCTACACCAATCCCGACCGTGCCAAAGTCGAGAAACTGAATGCCGAGCATGCGCGGCTGCAGGCGAAAGTCGCGGAACTGGAAGAAGCTTGGCTGGAACTGGAGATGGCAAAGGAAGAAGCGAACTGAAACGGGAAATGTGCCCGTTTACCGCTGCCTTCAGATAAGAGTTAAAGATACCCCCCGGAAGTCCGATATAGATAACAACGGGAGGCGATCATGTTCAAGATATATCTCACAACAGACCCACAGACACGGCGCGGACTCTACGACAACGAAGTGAAATTCCTGGGTGTCTTCAGCTCATTGAGAGAGGCGGACGCAACGCTCGGCGAATTACTCAGCTTCTGCAGCATCCGCTCAGTGATCTAAGTCGGCCCAAGCCCGGCTTGTAAGTGATCTCGATCTCACGTCGAATAGCCAACCTTCAGGATAATTGCTCTACCGTCCCGGATCAGCCAAAAGACTTTTCCAGCACCTCGAACTGCAACCCCGCCACCTTGGGCAAGCCGAATCGCGGATCGGTCGCGGGAAACGGCCTGGTCTCGCCGGTGCGCCGGTAGCCGCACCGCTCGTACCATTCGATCAACTCGTGGCGCAGCGTGATCACCTGCATCTGCATACGCACGGCGCCCCACTCAGCGCGGGCAAAACGTTCCGCCTCGTCCATCAGACTGCGGCCCAGTCCCTGCCCCTGCAACACCGGTTTGATCACCAGCATGCCCAAGTACGCCGTCGCGTCATCCATCCGCTCCACATGCACCGAACCAACAAGCTCGCCCGAGCGCAGATACATTAGCAGCACCGAACCATCCCGCGCGACCAACTGCGCGATCTCCTCCGCATCGGTGCGCTGCCCGCCCAGCAGGTCCGCTTCGGTCGTCCAGCCCGCGCGGCTGGAATCGCCGCGATAGGCGGAATTGACCAGTGCGGCGATGACCTCCGCGTCGGCTGTGCCTGCGCGGCGGAAAGTGTCATTCATTTCGGGACCCGCTTCTCAAGTACCAGCTGTATCTCATCGGTCAATACCGGCACCTCAACCATGTCCAGCGATTGCGGATGTATCACCAGCAGGCTCTTGTACGATCTCCACATCAGCTCGACTTCATGGGAGGCTGTGTTGGAAAGGTGGTAGTTGTATACGCGTCTCGGGGTGGCGGTCTGACCGACTTCCAGGATCAAGCCCTGTTCCCTGTTCTTGTCCTTGCACGTCCTGCCCAGCAACTCCGCCTGGTATGCCCCGTTGGGCGAGACCGCATAGCCGATCCGTTCACTGCTGCAATCGACCATGAACCAAGCCAACGACCCGATGAACAGGTAGCCGATCACAAAGACCACCGCGACCTTCACCGCAACATCGAACCCCCGGCCTTGGCCATCCTTGGGCAGATCGTGGAATGAATCCTGTTGAACCTCTGCGCGCAGCTGATCCGTATCGCCGGACCCATATTGCTTCGCCAGTTCCTTGTACACGAAGGAGAGCGCGATGATCTCGATCGCCAGCCCGATAAAAGTGAAGAGAGACAGGATCGTTTCTTCCACAACCGATGCCTCTTCGCGCCACACCAGCCAGATCGCCATATCTGTAAGCCAGGGGAACAGACCGACGACAACGAAGATGCGCCATCCATTCCCGCGCGTCCTGATCCACGACCATCTCAGGCCGGCATTCCGGTCGATGGCTACAGCGGGAAAAGCCAGACTCAATCTGGCCAGCACATACAAGGCCGGTATCGATGCGATCTGCTTCACCCAAGCGCCAATATCCCCACCGCCGACATCTTTGGCAAGGTACCAAGTGATGCCTTCCAGTATCGACTCGACCGCGTAGATCACGACCACCCAGAGCAGGAATCGCAACTCCCGATACCCCGGCTTCGCCTTGAATGATCTGTATCTTTCGGCATCACCGACCAGTATCAGACGATGGCAAGTGACCGCGAGGAAAGAAAAACCCAGGCCGTAACCCAGCTGATACGGCAACCACATATATGACGGAATCTCAGCCGAATAATTGGCTCCGACAGCCCAGAACACAACCAGGACCAGCGTCGGGAGAGCAATGGCTCTGAGAAATTCCGCCTTGTTGCTCCAGGCGAAGTACAGCGAAGCCGCGATGATATTGAGGGAGGGTAGTTTGTAGTTCACTGGATTCTATTTTCCGGACGGGTCTCTGCGTTGTGGCGCCTTTTGAGCGCTATTGCGCTGTGCCATTCGTCTGCTGCCGCAAAACGCGTAACTCCCCCAGACAGAGATGGATGAACGCCAGCGCGACGTAAACAGGCGCGATCAGATTCAGCAGGGGCACGAACTGCAACAAGCCGGCCAGCGCGCCCAGCAGATACAGCTTCGGCGTGGCGCGCTCGATGACCAGCGTCATCTCTTCCGCACTCGCATGTTCGGCCAGCGCGTCGTAGCGGAACAACCGCTGGTTCAGATAGGCCATCAGGACGATGGGCAACACCAGCGCAAGGGGAGAGAACAGCCACAGCGGAAGGCTGACGACCCAGCCCGTGCAATACACCGCCACAGCGATCAGCGCATTCGCCAGATTGCCCGCCGCCGTCCCGCCCTGCCTGCGCTCCAGTTCCGGGTAATGTTTCCCGGCGACATGGTCGACCATGGACGGCATCGCGAAGATCGCGGCGATCAGCAGCGCGGTCACATAGATCGCCGGCAACAGCAGCAGCACCAGCACGGTAGCGATCAGATAGTGCGACAAGACAGCCCAGAATCCGTCCGCCATCCATTGCTCCAGCGAAGTCTGCTGCACCAGACCGGTCAGCCCCTCGATCCAGCTTCCCCAGAAGACGAATGCCGCCCCCACCCAAACCGCCACCGCCAGCAGCATGGGCCACAGCACCAGCGCCAGCATCCTGGGATGGAAGAACGATCCGAGTGCGGCAGCAAGCGCGGTGATGACACTGTTCATGCTTGTTCTCCGATTTATCCGGGTTGACGAGGCGCGCCCAAATGAATGAGCATGACAACTGCTGCCAGCATAGCATTGGAGATCACGGTGCCCAAGCCAAAGGGGATGCGGCAGCACCAACCACGGGGTAACGCGGCCTGAATCATTGCAAATTCGTCCCGCCACTCTCTATTCGAAACCGGTCACTCGAATACCCCGGCGCAGAACCTTATGCAATAATCCGCAGCCAGATCAATCACGCGCCCACAAGGTTTCCGCGCAAATCCATCAACTAAACCCAGAGGATGAAATGAATAGTGCAGCCAAGCCGGACACCGGCATCCCGAGCCCGAAAGAGCAGATCATTCCGTCCGGCTCCAACCTGTTCAAAGCCAGCTTCCTGATACTCGCGCTGCTGGGCACCTTCTATGCAACCCAGCAGTTCGCCGTGCCCATGGAGAATCCATGGCTCAAGTGGTCCATCATCGCCGCGGCTGCGTTCTGGAACTCGATGCTGCTGATCGGCATGGGCGTGCTGTCGCATGATGCCATTCACAAGGTCCTGTTCCGCACCCCGTTCTGGAACGAACTCTGGGGCGGCCTGCTGGCCGGCCTCGTGCTCATTCCCATCGAGGCGAACCGCCAGTTCCACATGGAGCATCACCGCTTTTCGCACCAGCCGGGTCTCGACCCCGAGAACCCCATGCACCAGAACTCCTTCCTGTTCGCCATCACCGTGGGGCCGTTCGTCGCGCTGTATGCGCAATATCTCGTCCTCGCGAAGATCGCGGCCGGCGGCGATTTCGGGCGGGTGATCAAGGACATCTTTTTCGTCGCCGTCGCGCTGTCGTTCTATCTGTTGTTGCTGCCCGCGCTCGGCATCTCGCTGCTGTACACCTGGGGCGCCACCATGCTGGCCCTGCCCATCGTCTTCAGCGTGCGCGCGCTGGCCGACCACTATGGCATCCCGCCCGTGGTGCGCACGGCAAAGAAGAACGAGGAGACCGAGGAAGAGATCGAGAGCGGAGTCACCATGCGCCAGCAGGTCAGCGGCTGGGTCGTGATGACCCCGCAGTGGCTGCAGTGGCTGTGGAGCCACGTCAACTACCACGAGGTGCACCACAAGTATCCGTATCTGTCCCACGCCTATCT
>DMCN01000036.1 GCA_003445795.1 Gallionellaceae bacterium | reverse complement strand
GAAGCGGCGCGCGCCGGCGAGCAGGGCCGTGGTTTTGCCGTAGTGGCGGACGAGGTGCGCAAGCTCGCCGAACGGACAGCGACATCGACCAAGGAGATCACCGGCATGATCGCCAAGATCCAGAACAGCACCAAACTGGCGGTCGATGAGATGGAGGTAGGGGTGAAGCGGGTCAGCGACGGGGTCGGTCTGGCACGCAAGGCCGGCGATTCCGTCAGCAGCATCCGCGATGCGGCACAGCACGCCGCGCATGCGGTGGACGACATCAACTCGGCGATCCAGGAACAGTCCCTTGCCGCCCGCGACATCGCGCAACGCATCGAAAAGATCGCCCAGGGAACCGAAGAGAACAATCTGGCCTCGGCCCAGACCGCCGCATCCGCCCAGCAGATGACGGACCTCAGCAAACAGCTGGACGAACTGGCGGCACGCTTCCGTATCGCCTGAACTAAAGTGCGTTCCCGTCACTGCCCGCAGTGACGGGAACGCGCGCAATTGCCAATTTTATGCATCAAATCGCTCGCGATCCGATCGATGGCCTCCCGGCAACGCATAGCAATACCCAATCCCACATTTTTATCATGGCTATGCTAGGCTATCGCGCGATTGTCAAACAATCGCTCGTCCAATTACTGTGAAAGGCGCACCATGAAAATCAGTACATCATTGAAAACCCTGGTAGTTGTTGCATCACTTGCCATCCTGACCGGCTGCGCATCGACAGTCCCGATGGCTCCCAAAGAGCAGGATGCGGCAAGCAAGACCTTCGCAGCTCCCGCCGCCGATCAGGCCGGCGTCTATATCTATCGCAATAACTTTGTCGGAAAAGCGCTGAAGAAGAGACTCATGATCGACAACGTCGGCATCGGCGAAACTGCCAATGGCGTTTACTTCCACAAAACAGTCACCCCGGGCGAGCACACTTTGTCTACCGAGTCAGAATTCGGGGACAACACCCTTAAATTCACTGCCGAAGGCGGGAAGAACTATTACTTCCAGCAGTACATCAAGATGGGCGTCTTTGTAGGCGGTTCCGGCATCCAGGCGGTCACCGAAGAAGTCGGAAAACAGAACGTACTGCAGTGTAACGAAGCGAAGTGATGTTCTGACTTCAGACAACGGGCGGCGCGATCGCGCCGCCCGTTTTTATTTGCGTCAATATTCGACCGGTACGCGCGCAGTCAAGGCGCATATCAGTTCATAACTGATCGTCCCGGCGGCGGCGGCGACTTCTTCCACCGGCATACCGTTGCCCCACAGGGTGACCGGACTGCCGACTTCCGCACCCGACACCTCGCTCATATCCACACTCAGCATGTCCATCGACACCCGCCCCAGCGTGCGTGCGCGCTGGCCGTTCACCAGTATCGGCGTGCCGGTCGGCGCGTGGCGCGGATAGCCGTCGGCATAGCCGCAGGCGACGGTGCCGATGCGCATGCACTTGTCAGCGCGGAACAGCCCGGCATAACCGACGCGGTCACCCGCCTTCAGTTCGCGCACCGAGATGATCTCGCTGCTCAATGTCATCACCGGCTGCAGACCGAGTTGTTGTGCGCTGGTATCGGCGAACGGCGAGGCACCGTAGAGCATGATGCCGGGGCGCACCCATTCGGCATGGGTGGCGGGATAACGCAGCAGTGCGGCGGAATTGGCCAGCGAACGCGGTGCACGATAGGCAGCAGTCAACCCCTTGAAACGTTCGAGTTGCTCGGCGACACCTTCCGACTCGTCGGCATGGGCGAAGTGGGTCATCAGCGTGACCTCGCCTATCGCCGGATGCGACTTGAGCTTTTCCATCACTGCGGGAACCTGCTCCGGTGCAAAACCGAGACGGTTCATGCCGGTGTTGATCTTGAGCCACACCGACAGACTGCCGCGCCGCGGATAGGCATCAAGCATGGCGAGTTGCTGCAGGTTGTGGATGACGGTGCTGAGTTCGTATTCGGCCAGCAGCGGCAATTCGTCCGCCGTAAAAAAGCCTTCCAGCAGCAGGATGGTCTGGCGGAAACCCGCTTCGCGCAGGGCGATGGCGTCGCGCACATCGAGCAGCGCAAAGCCCTCCGCCTCGTCCAGTGCCCCGGCGGCGCGTAACAGACCGTGGCCGTAGGCGTTCGCCTTGATCACCGCCATGATGCGGCTGGAGGCAAGACGGCGCACCACGCGCAGGTTGCTCTTCAAAGCCGAAAGGTCGATGCGGGCTTGTATCGGACGGGACATGGATAAATCGGGAAAGCGCGGTTTAAGTGCCGCGAATGATAGCAGGCCTCATATTTTCGTGTTATAAAACACCGTCTCTCAAACGAAAAGTTAAAGTGAATCGCGGCTTCTATACCATTCTCGCAGCGCAATTTTTCTCTGCGCTCGCTGACAACGCACTGCTGTTCGCCGCCATCGCCCTGCTGAAGCAAGTGCATGCACCCAGCTGGCAAACGCCCGTTCTGCAGCAGGCATTCATTCTTTCGTTCATTCTGCTCGCGCCCTTCGTCGGCGCTTTCGCCGACTCGCTGCCGAAAGGCCGCGTGATGCTCATCAGCAACGCCATCAAGATGGCAGGATGCGTCGCCATGCTGGTCGGCATCAACCCGCTCGTTGCCTACGGCCTTGCCGGCTTTGGCGCGGCAGCCTATTCGCCAGCCAAATACGGCATCCTCACCGAATACCTGCCGGCGGAACGGCTGGTGTGGGCGAACAGCTGGATGGAGGGCCTGACCGTCGCCGCCATCATCTTCGGCGCGGTGGTCGGCGGCATGCTCATCACGCCCAGCTTTGCACACACGATCATGTCATACCTGCATGTCCCTTCATTCGTCACGCCCGCCGAAATGGCGATCTTCATCATCTTCTTTGTCTACCTGCTGGCGGCGCTGATCAACCTTTACATCCCGCTCGTCCCCATCGAGCACAAGCCGCTCAGCCCCAGCCCGCTGTTCCTGCTCAAGGACTTCTGGCACTGCTTCATCCTGCTGTGGAAAGACCCGCTGGGCCAGGTTTCGCTCGCCGTCACCACGCTGTTCTGGGGCGCGGGCGCGACCCTGCGCCTGCTGGTGCTGGCCTGGGCGGGCGTCGCCCTGCACTACAGCATCGGCGAAGCGGCCAAACTCATCGCCTGGTTCGCCCTCGGCATCGCCATCGGTTCCGTGCTCGCCGCACGCCTGATCAAACTGGAACATGCGGTGAACGTGCTGCCGGTCGGTATCGGCATGGGCCTGATGGTGCTGGTGATGATCCCGATCACCCATCCGCTACTCGCCATCCTGCTACTCATCTGCATCGGCGTGATGGCTGGTTTCTTCGTGGTGCCGATGAATGCGCTGCTGCAACATCGCGGCCACCTGCTGATCGGTTCGGGACGTTCCATCGCCGTGCAGAACTTCAACGAGAACATCAGCATCTTCCTTATGCTGGGGCTGTACGCCCTGATGGAGAAACTCGAGCTCTCGCTCAACCTCATCATCCTTTTCTTCGGTCTGCTGATGGCGGGACTGATGGCGGTGCTTTACAAGAAGCACGGCCACGACCAAGATACGGGCAAGATCTAGCTCCCCTTTAGGAGAACAACATGGAATTCTGGATACTCTTGCTGCTGATCCTGCTCAGCGGCTTTTTCGCCATGTCCGAGATGAGCATAGGCGCAAGCCGCATTGCCATCCTCACGCAGATGGCCGAAGCCGGCAACGAAGGTGCGCGCATCGCCGCCGCACTGCGCAGCCAGCCCTCGCGCCTGCTTGCCGCTACCCAGACGGGGCTCACCGCCCTCGCCACCCTGCTCGGCGTGTTCGGCGAAGCAATGTGGGTGCCGCGCATCGAATCCTTCATCGAGACGGATATCGCCTTCCTCACCTTCGCCAAATATCCGCTGGCTTTGTTGCTGGTGGTCGGCAGCATCACCTTCGCCACCATCGTCATCGGCGAGATCATCCCCAAGCGCATCGCGCTGGCCAGACCGGAAGCGATCGCCTCCCTGCTCGCCCCCGCCATGGCGATGTTCGCAAAACTCAACCGCCCCTTCATCTGGGCACTATCGGTCGCCAGCGAAAGACTGCTCGCGCTGTTCCCGTTCAAGGAGAGCGCCGCGCATGTCGCCTCGGACGAGATCCGCGCCATGATCACCGCCGGGCGCCGCGACGGCGGCCTCGACGGCACCTCGGGCGAACTGCTCGGCAACGTGTTCCGTCTCGACGACCGTAAGGTGGCGAGCGTGATGACACCTGCCAACGGCATCATCTTCCTCGACCTGCAGGCCCCCAGCGAGATCAACCTGGAAAAGATCAAGACACAGAGCGTCTCGCGCTTCCTCGTCTGCAAGGGCGGACTGAGTCAGGTGATGGGTTACATCGAGAGCCGCGAACTGCTGCAACACCTGCTGGCGGGCAACCAGCTCGACCTCGGCAAACTGCCCACCCATGCCATCCAGTTCATCCCCAACACCCAGTCGCTCATCGGCGTGCTCGAATTCTTCCGCAAACAGAAGACCCACCTCGCCATCGTCGTCAACGAGTTCGGCCAGACCGAAGGCCTGGTCACGCTGAGCGATCTGCTCTCCTCCGTCGTCGGCGATGTGCCCAGCTCGGTCGACGAACTGCCGCTCGCCGTGCAGCGCGAGGACGGCTCCTGGCTACTCGACGGACTGCTGCCGCTGGACGAGATGAAAGACAAGCTCGGCATCACCTCGCTGCCGGAAGAAGACCTCGGCAACTATCACACCGTCGGCGGCTTCGTCATCACCGCCGTCGGTCGCATCCCGAAGAAGGCTGAGACCTTTGACTGGCACGGCTGGCGCTTCGAGGTGGTCGACATGGACAAGAACCGCGTCGACGAAGTGTTCGCCCGCCCCATCGGCACCGCCATCCCCAACGATTGAGGAAAGTGATATGAGCTACCGCATAACCTCCATCCTTTTCATCTTTCTGCTCAACGCCTGCGGCCAGAAAGAAGACACCCCG
Organism: Gallionellaceae bacterium; assembly: GCA_003445795.1. Taxonomy (GTDB): domain Bacteria; phylum Pseudomonadota; class Gammaproteobacteria; order Burkholderiales; family Gallionellaceae; genus Sideroxyarcus. Next base: position 4,997 of record DMCN01000036.1, on the reverse strand, counting down.
CCGCCGAAACTGTTCGAAGACCAGCGCAACGCGCTCGACAAAGCCAAGGATGTGAACACCACGCAGCAGGAAGAAGCGGAAAAACAGCGTAAAGAGCTGGAAAAGCAGACGCAGTGACGTCCAAGCAAAAACAAACACTTTAGCTTTTGCGATTGACCCTCTGCTGCGCAGGCTGTACTGTACGCACCACTTGGCAAACATACTGAAAAGTATCGACGCAAAGTCTCCGGCCTAAGGGAAACTACGGCAGCGGGACTGCGACATGGAGGCTCTTCCCCATGCCCGTTCTTCTACCCCCTTGCGCCATCGAATCTGTATGTCAACGTGCGTCCGCCCGTATGCGGGTGAATAGCATGGCGACCCGTTTTTAACCTGCAGGAGTGGCATGAACAAGAAACAGAAGTCTCATCAGCATGACGGTAAGACAAAGCACCCGACCTGCGACAATTGCGTCCACACATTCAAGCACAACAGCAACGAGGACACGGTCGTGTGCGTCCCGCATCTGAAGACCATGCCCGCCAGCTATTCGCAGGTGTGCGATCTGCACGCATTCAAGATCCAGCGCGCATAAGCGTCAAGCCAGCAAATCGGAAAGTTTTTTCCAGGCCCGTGTATTCGCCGCGCTATTGGGTGCCTCTGCGGTAGTGAAACTGGCTGCCAACTTGCTCTCCTCCGGCGTCAGCCTTTCCTGTACCGCACTCAATTTTTCCAGTACCGCCACGTCGGCCTCCGAGGCGTCGTTGCGCCGCTGCCGGATGCGCTCGCGTAACGCCTCATCCCTTGCGTAAAGCGAAGCGATGGCGAAAGGCACCGCCATCTCCAGTGCCAGTCGGCAGAACGACTCCCTTTCCCCGCGCTTAAGGAAGGCGGCATCCACGATCACGGTGTAGCCCGCCACCAGTGACTCGCGCGCCAGCTCGTGCAGTCGCGCGTAAGTTGCCACCGTCGCTTCGCGGCTGTAGATATCACCGCCGCTAGCCCGGCTGCTTTCCAGTACGCCCAATCCGAAAAGACGCTTGCGCTCGACATCGGAACGGATGCGGATCGCGCCCAGTTGCTGCAAAGCGAGCTGCGAAAAAGTGGTCTTGCCCGAACCGGGCAGGCCGTGCGTGATGATCAGGGCCGGAGCGTATTGCGCCAGGCAGCGCCGCGCCAGCGCCAGATAGCTGCGGCATGCAAGCAACTCCTGTTGTCTCACCGGTTTGGAGATATCCGCCTGACCGGCGCGAATGGCGCAGACTTTGGCGCGCACCGCGGCACGATAGGCGAGATAGAAACGCAGCACCGGCAGTCCGCCGTAATCGCCGCTCGCCTCCAGATACGCGTTCAGCAGACGCCAGGCGAAATCCGCATGGTCGCGATACAGCAGGTCCATCACCGCGAAAGCGACCTCGTCCATCACGTCGATCCAGCGCAAGGACGGATTGAATTCGATGCAGTCGAACGGGACAGGCTCGTCGCCCGGCCGCACGATGTTGCCCAGATGCAGATCACCGTGGCACTCGCGCACGAAACCCTGTGCGCGGCGCCGCGCGAACATCTCTTTGCCCTCAGCGAAACCCGCTTCGGTGGTGGCTTCCAGTTCTTCGATGTCAGCCCTGTCCGCCTTGCCCGGCAGCAATGCGCGCAACTGCTCGTAGTTCTGCATCGCCGCGGCATGGATCGCGGCGGGCGTGCCGAACGCGGAATCGGCCGCCGCCACCGTCAAACCGGAATGGAAGTTGGCGATCACGGCTGCCAGCCTGTCGATATGCCGCGCCTCTATCTTGCCTTGCAGCAGGAGGTGATCCATCGTGGCTGCGGGATCGAAGCGGCGCATCCTCACCGCATATTCGATGGCCGGCTGCGCGCCGAACACCGGCGCCTCCGTACTGCCGCCGATGGCGACCGTATCGAGGTAGATGTCCGGCGCGGTGCGCCGGTTGAGGTGCAGCTCTTGGTCGCAGAAGTCGCGCCGCACGGCCAGCGTGGAATAATCAAGGAAACCGAGGTTGAGCGCCTTCTTGATCTTGTAGGCATAGTCCCCGGCCAGCAGCACCCAGGAGATATGCGTCTCGATCACTTCGACATTTTTCGCGGTATGCGGATAGCGCCGCGGGTCGCGCAGCGCGGCGATGAGTCGTTGCTGGTTTGCGTACTGAAGAGACGCGCTCATGGCAAAACCCGCGGATCAGGTGATCACGAAGCGGTGAGCAGCTCCGCCTCCTCGAACAGCGACCTGATCACGACCTTGCGCACTTCCGGGCGGTCAGGGATGGCGTACATCACCGGCATCAGCATCTCCTCGAAGATGCCGCGCACACTGCGCGCGCCGACCTTGTACTCGAAAGCCATCTCGGCGATCTGGCGGAAAGCGGCTTCCTCGATGACCAGCTCCACACCCTCGTCCTTCAGCATCTCGCGGAACTGGTTGTAGATGGAATTGCGCGGCTCGGTCATGATCTTCACCAGGAACTCTTTGGACAGACTTTCCAGGTTGGCGATGATGGGCAGGCGTCCGGCGAATTCCGGGATCAGGCCGAACTTGAACAGGTCGGTGGGCTTCACACGCGAATTGAGGCGGTCAAGAATCTTCTGGTTGTCGTCCTGCGAAGTAGCGATGAAACCGTAGGCCTGGCTGTTGGCGGTGATGCTCTCCAGCCCGACGAAGGCCCCCGCGCAGATGAACAGGATGTTGGTGGTATCGATAGTCTGCGTGCCGCCGATGCGCACCGAGGTGCCTTCCATGATCTTCAGCATGGCATGCTGTACGCGCTCTCCCGAGACGCCCTGCTGCTCGGTACCCGTCTTCAGCTTGTCCACCTCGTCGATGAACACGATGCCGCGTTGCGCCTTGGCGATATCGCCGCCCGCCTTTTCCAGCAGGCGCAGCAGCAGGGCCTCGATCTCCTCGTTCACGTATTTGGACTGCGCCAGCGAAGTGGCGTTGGCGGTAACGAAGGGCACACTCAGGAAATGCGACAGCGTCTCGCACATCAGCGTCTTGCCGGTGCCGGTCGGCCCGATCAGCAGGATGTTGGTCTTGGCGACCTCCACCGAATCCGGCCGCCGCTTGCCGAGCTTGCGGTAATGCGAATACACCGCCACGGACAATATCCTTTTGGCCTCTTCCTGGCCGACGACATACTGGCCGAGATAATGGGTGATGGCACTGGGCGTCAGCTTGTTTGCCGGTGCTGCCTGTTTGCTGGAACTTTCCATATCGTTCATCCTTGCCTGACCGTTATCGAACCACCCTTGCAGTCTACCTTGATAGTGTGCCGAACAGCAAAGCCAGCGATAGTCAAAACGATACGCCTGCGGTACATTCCGGCACATGGAAACTCGCTTTCGTTCTCCGCGCATCTTCCTGCTGCTCATCGCCTTCCTCGCCCTGCTTGCCGCCTGCGGCAAGGAAGAGAGGGAGACTGCTATCCCGCCCGGCAGCCGGGTGCTGGCACTGGGCGACAGCCTGACCGAGGGTCTCGGGGTGAAACGCGAGGAAGCCTGGCCCGCTCTGCTGGCGGACAAGACCGGATGGGATGTGAGCAACGGCGGGGTCAGCGGCGACACCAGCGAGGCCGCGTTGAAGCGGCTGCCGCATCTGCTGGAGCAGCACGAGCCGGTTCTGGTGCTGGTCACGCTGGGCGGCAACGACATGCTGCGCCGCGTCCCACCGCAAGAGATCATCGCCAATCTGGAAAAGATCCTCGTTCTGATAAAGACCCGGGGTGCCAAACCGGTATTACTGTCGATACCGCAGCCGAGCCTCGCAGGGGCCGTGTTCCAGAACCTGTCCGCCCCCGGCTTCTACCGCGAGCTGGCCGCGGCACAGCAGGTGCCGCTGATCGAGGATGCGGTCCCCGATGTGCTCTCCGACCCGCAACTGAAGTCAGACCAGGTCCACCCCAATGCCGCCGGCCATGCATTGCTGGCGGAAACCATATTCGGGGAACTGGTTGCCATCGGCTACGCCCATTAGCGGTTGCCGATGGAAAAAGCGCTCCGACTCCGGTACATTGCAGCAACAGGCATGGAAATCGACGGGAGGATGCGATGAGTGACGTGCTGAGCCTGACGCGCGCCGCAAGGTTGATCGGCGTGACGCGCGCCGAACTGCAAAAGAAGATACAGCGCGGCGAGATGATCTCGCACGACGGGACGGTCACGGTCGGCAATCTGCTGGCCTGCTATCCAGACGCGCAACTGGAAGACGATGCCGAGACCAGGCGCATCGCCCAGATCAAGGAACGCGCGTTCGGCAAGCGCGTGCTGGAGCGTTCCCTGCCCGAACCGGAAGTCCTCGCCGCACGCATCATCGAACTCAGCAAGACCCTGGCGCACAGCGAGGCGCAGATAAAGAGATTCAATGCACTGCTGGGCAAGCTGTGGGACAAACTCAACGAGACCGAAGCGAAACTCGACGCCGAGGCGCACGCGACGGTGGAAGAACTCAGACAATGGATAACACTGGAGGTCGAAATGGCGACTGAACCCGGCTTCATCAATCCGCTGGCGGTCAAGGACGCCGTACTCAGCGTCATGACCGCCCAGGTGACCGTGCTGCCCAGCAAACACGATTTCATGGTCGAAGGCCACGACACCCTGCTCGAAGCCGCCATGCGTGCCGGCATCCCGCTCGACTACGGCTGCAGCGGCGGTAACTGCGGCAAATGCAAAGCCAAGGTCGTCTCCGGCAAGGTCAGGAAGACCCGCCTGCACGACTTCGTCATCTCCGAAGTGGAAAAGAGCCAGGGCTACATCCTGCTGTGCAGCAACACCGCCGTCAGCGATGTGGTGATCGAAGCGCCCGTGGCGAACAGTGTGCTCGACATGCCCTTCCAACAGATCAAGGCCCACGTCAAAACCACCGGGCATATCAACGACGACATGCTCCTGCTGCACCTGCAGACCCCGCGCACCCAGCGCCTGCGCTTCCTCGCGGGTCAGAGCGTCACACTGCGCGTCGGCCAGTCCTACAGCGCGGAACTGCCCATCGCCAGCTGCCCCTGCGA
>DMCN01000097.1 GCA_003445795.1 Gallionellaceae bacterium | reverse complement strand
GAACGCATGGACGGCAAGGGTTATCCCAAGGGTCTGACGCGCGAGCAGATGCCTATCCAGGCAAGGGTCATGGGCATCGCCGATATCTTCGAAGCGCTGACCGCCAAGGATCGCCCTTACAAGGAAGGCAAGACGCTCACCGAATCGCTCGCCATTCTGGGGAAATTCAAGGAGGGCGGGCACATCGATCCCGACCTGTTCGACGTGTTCATCCGCGAGAAGGTCTACCTCACCTACGCGCGACAATTCCTGCTGCCGGAGCAGATCGATGAAGTTGATGAAAGCAGGATCCCCGGCTATATCCCTTGAATAGGAGGGGTGACGAAATTTGTCACTCGTTTGACGTTTATTGTTATCTGCCAAGGTCGGTCCGCAGTTGAGCGTTGCAGAAAGCAACCGAAACCATATCCGCAGGCCTTTCAGAAGGGTTTACCGCCTGGCACGCGTTCTGCTACTATCCTCCCGCACACCTTGTGTGTAATCTGTTAGCGGTAACATCCAAATTTTACAGGAGCTCAATATGAAACAAATCCAAAAAGGTTTCACCCTGATCGAGTTGATGATCNNGGCAGCGGTGGCGATTCCGGCTTATCAGGATTACATCGTCAAGGCCAAGCTGTCCAAAGTGACTGCTGCGATCGATCCGGTCAAGCTGGCAATCGCGGCTTACTATCAGGAACAAGGTTCTTACGTTTCGGTGGCTGGTGTTTCCGGAACGGCCGGTGCAGGCTGGACCAGCCTGGGACTGTCCACTTTCCCGACAACCACAACTGAGGCTGCCCGTATCAATATGTCGGCTTGCACCACTTGTGACGCAGCTGATCCGAATATCATCTCGATCGCTTTGGACAATGTCAGGGCTGGTACGATCAACGGCGTTGTGATTGAAATGATCCCCGCCGCCGGCGCCACATCGATCACATGGACCAACCAATGCGACACCTTCATGGTCCCCCCTGTCACTGGCGGTGCAGCACCTACCGTGGCAGACCCGATCGTGAAGAAATATTTCAGCTGCCCATAATCAGTCGTAATGCTTGACACAAACCCCTCTCCGGAGGGGTTTGTTTTTTGTGGTGAGAAGATGAACCGAATATCCGCAAGACTTTCTGCATACCTCGGCGCGCGTGACCGCGGCTGGATGCTTTCCCTGTTCGCGGCNNGTGTGCGCGCTCTACCTGCCTTTCCTCGGCAATCCTTTTGTTTTTGACGATGTGCCTTTGCTTTCGGGCGATTTTCTGGCGGACTACGTACAAGCTCCGCACGGGCTGGTTCTGCGCTGGTTCCATTTTGCCAGCATGGGCTGGACGCGGGAGATATTCAGTGATCTGTTTCCGCATCCATTCCGCTTGGGTAACCTGTTGCTGCACGCGGCCAATGTCATCGTACTTTTCCATGTATTGCGCCAGTTGCTCGGCGCCGTCCCGCACGAGCAAAGCCGTTCGTCATATATCGTCTGGGGTGCCTGGCTAGGTGCGTTGATGTTCGCCGTGCATCCGGTGGCCGTGTATGCCGCCGGCTATCTGGTGCAACGCAGTATCCTGATGGCGACATTGTTCGCCTTGCTGATGCAATGGGCCTATCTGCGGGCTTTGTTGAGTGGGCGTGCAAAGTGGTTGCTGCTGGCGGTGCTGGCTTATTTCATCGCCTGTTTTTCCAAGGAACACAGCGTGATGATGCCTGCCGTGCTGGCGGCGATGACGCTGATGCTGCGCAAAGAGAATCTGCTGTCGTGGCGCGCATTGGCGGCAACCTGGGGGGCATTCTTTGCGGTTNNCCGTCCTGGTGCTTCTGGTCACCAAGGGGGTGCTGGGCGCTGCATATGAGCCGATGGCGAGCGAGGGTTTCGCCCAGCAGAATATCGTGGCAAGCGGGGCTGACCTGCATCTGCTCAGCATCGTGACGCAGGCCGGATTGTTCTTCAAATATCTGCTGTTGTGGATTCTGCCGATTCCCGCCTGGATGTCGGTCGACATGCGCGAGCCCTTTGTTTCTTCATTGGGGGCTTGGCAGGGTTGGTTGGGAGCAGCGGGCTTCGCGCTGTACGGCTTGGTCGCTTTGCGCCTGTTGTGGAGTGGCGGTGCCAGAGGCTTGGCTGGATTGGCTTTGCTCTATCCCTGGTTGCTGTTCGCGGTGGAATTTTCCAGCGTCAGGGTGCAGGAACCCTTCGTCTTGTACCGCAGTTATCTGTGGATGCCGGGCCTGATGCTGCTCATCCCGCTGTTGTTGATGCGGTTCCCGCAACGCAGGACATTGCTGCTGCTGGGCTGTGCTGCGGTGTTGCTTGTGCCGCTGGCAGCGAACCGCTTGTGGGTGTTCGGCGATAATTATCGCCTGTGGAACGATGCGGCGCTGTTGTTGAAGGATGAACATATCGCCGGCGCGGACCGTATCTACTACAACCGTGGCCAGGCCCTGCTTGGGCAGCAGAAATGGCAGGAGGCGGTACTGGACTTCGAGCGGACCGCGGCGATCAGCCCGCAACTGGCACCTGTACATTACATGCTGGGCGTGGCGTATAGCAATGCAGGCCGTCATCCGGAGGCCCTGCAGCAATTCGATGCCACACTTGCGATCGCCCCCGATGATGCCCAGGCTTATTTTGCCAAAGGTTGGGAACTCAAACGGCTGGGGCGGGATAAAGAGGCGATGCTGCAGATGCAGCAAAGCTGCAAGCTGAAGAATGTCTCGGCCTGCATGATCGTTATGATGTCCAAGCAAAGGCAGCAGAAATAATTTTCTGCATGTAAACATATTGATACATATGTTTCGGTGTTTTTTGAAAAATATTTCAAATTTTCCCTAAAGTTTTCAAAATCCCTGCCGATACATCATTCGTGCGCGTGACTGCGTCCCCTCGCGGCGATTCGCACAACACAGAACACCCCTGCGGGCACAATACCCGCAGGGGTGTTCTGGTCGTTTTGTAGGCCATCTTCCTACACGATTATCGGAACATATCCGATATTTTCCTTGGGTTTTGTCCCCGAGAATGCAACCGTCGTAACAAGACACCAAATTGTTTAAGCGAGGGGACCGCAATGAACACTCAACAAGTGCATGAAGAAATCAAGGAAACCAATCTTTCCTATATGTTGCTGGCGCAACAGATGATCCGTGACGACAAGCCTGCCGCCATCTTCCGTCTGGGGGTGAGCGAGGAGTTGGCCGATCTGATCGTGGGTCTGTCGCCGGCGCAGTTGCTGAAGATGGCTTCGTCGAACATGTTGCTGTGCCGCTTCCGTTTCGACGAGCGTCTGTTGCTCAATCTGATCACCGACTACAACAAGGACAGGATGATGTCGCAGGCCCATGCCGCCATTCTGATGGCCGGCCAACCCGCCGAAGTGATGGCGATCTGAGCGGGCGGACATCATGCGGAACAAGAGCGTAGTGAACGAGGCGCGCGAGATCCAGATTGCGGTCGATTTGATCGAACTGGGCGCGCGACTGCAGTTGTTGCAGGAAGAGACTGCCCTGAGCCGCGAGCGTCTGCTGCGACTCTATAAAGAGGTCAAGGGCGAATCGCCGTCCAANNCGACCGACTGGTTCATGAGCTGGCTGCCCAACATCCACTCCTCGCTGTTCATGGGCGTCCACCAGTATCTGGTGAAGAATGCCGGTGTTTCGGGGGTCGAGGCGCTGATCAAAAGTTATCGTTTGTACCTGGAGCAGGTCAGGATATCGATGGGCGAGCCGGAGTTGAGCATCACCCGCGCCTGGTTCCTGATCCGTTTCTTCGACGCGAAGATGATGCAAATGACCGAATGCAAGGAGTGCGGCGGACAGTTCGTGGTGCATACCAACGAGCTTTGCGCCGAATACAGTTGCGGTATCTGCCGTCCACCTTCGCGCGCGGGCAAGACCAGGAAAGCTGCACAGGCCGAAGCACAGCTCGCCTAAAGTAATCCGATATTGCGCCGCTACTTCTGATGCAGGCTATCAGCAGTGGCGGCGTTCGTGCGTTCGGGGTTTCGGGAATGCCCGAGGATAGACGGAATTCCCCGCTTATTTGGCGCATGGATGGAATTACAAGCCGCTAGGATGCTATCGTCGAGCCTCGGAAAACACGCATTTAGGGAGAGCTGAATCATGTTGGTCATTATCGGATATGTCGTTGTGCTTGCCAGTGTCTTCGGCGGCTATGCCCTTGCGGGAGGTCACCTTGGCGGTCTCTATCAACCGCTGGAGTTGCTGATGATCGGGGGCGGGGCGGGTGGCGCTTTCCTGGTGGGCAACACCGGCAAGGCGGTCAAGGCCACGCTGAAGGCGGTGCCATCGATCTTCAAGGGGTCGAAATATTCCAAAGACACCTATATGGAGTTGATGGCGCTGATGTATGAACTGCTCGGCAAAGTGCGCAAGGAAGGCCTGATGTCC
>DMCN01000103.1 GCA_003445795.1 Gallionellaceae bacterium | reverse complement strand
TTTGCGGTTCTTGTCGAGCGGCGCTTCGGACAGCCAGCACAGCATCGCCCCGAATTCCTTTGCCACCCTGGGCGGATGCGCACCGGCTTTGACGAACATGTCGCCGCGCGAGATGTCGATTTCATCGGTCAGCGTGACGGTGATGGATTGCGGCGCGTAAGCGGTTTGCAGCTTGCCGTCGTAGGTGACGATCTCCTTCACCTTGCTGGTGCGGCCCGAGGGCAGCACGGTGACCTCGTCGCCGACCGAAATTTCGCCCGACTCGATGCGCCCCATGTAGCCGCGGAAGTCGTGATATTCCTCGGTCTGCGGGCGGCACACCCATTGCACCGGATAGCGGAAATCGGTGGTGTTCACGTCATGGTCGATCTCGATGGTTTCCAGCAACTCCAGCAGGGCCGAGCCCTGGTACCAGTCGAGGCTACCGCCGCGCTCCACCACCATGTCGCCGTTCAGCGCGGACAGCGGGATGCAGTGAATGTCGTGCAGCCCCAGTTGCGCGGCGAACTGGCGATACTCGGCACAGATCGCGTCGAAGCGTTCCTGCGAGTAATCCACCATGTCCATCTTGTTCACCGCCAGCACCACATGCGGAACCCCGACCAGGCTGGCGAGGAAACTGTGGCGACGCGTCTGCGTCAGCACGCCTTTGCGCGCGTCGATCAGGATGACGACCAGATTGGCGGTGGAAGCCGCCGTCACCATGTTGCGCGTGTACTGCTCATGCCCCGGCGTGTCGCCGATGATGAACTTGCGTTTCGGCGTGGCGAAGTAGCGGTAGGCCACGTCGATGGTGATGCCCTGCTCGCGCTCCGCTTGCAGACCGTCGGTGAGCAGCGACAGATCAACCGCCGCCATGCCGCGCTTCTCGCTGGTCCTGGAGATGGCGGAGAACTGGTCCTCGAAGATGGATTTCGAGTCGTGCAGCAGGCGACCGATGAGGGTGCTCTTGCCGTCGTCTACGGAACCGGCGGTGATGAATCTCAGTAACTGTGTTGTGTTGCTCATTTTTAAACCCTCAATTTTTCCCGCCTCGTCATTCCGGCGAAGGCCGGAATCCAGCGGTTCTAACAACATGCCTTTGGTTTTGTCCCGCGTTGCGGGAGTATATTTTTCAACTGGATCCCGGCCTTCGCCGGGATGACGGCCTAGAAGTACCCTTCCTTCTTTCTCAACTCCATCGACGCATCCGAAGTCTGGTCGTCCATGCGTGTCGCGCCGCGTTCGGTGATGCGCGTAGTCGCGGTCTCCGCGATGATCTCGTCCACCGTGCGCGCGGTGGATTCCACCGGCGCGGTACAAGTCATGTCGCCCACGGTACGGAAGCGCACGGTGGCGATCTCCACTTTTTCGCCCGATTTGGGCTGCACCAGATGCGACACCGGGATCACGTTGCCACCACGGCGTATCACTTCGCGCTCATGCGCGAAGTAGATGTTGGGGATATGCAGCTTCTCGCGCCCGATGTATTCCCAGATATCCATCTCGGTCCAGTTGCTGATCGGGAACACGCGGATGTTCTCGCCCGCATGCACGCGGGTGTTGTAGGTGTCCCACAACTCGGGGCGCTGGTTCTTCGGGTCCCATTGGCCGAACTCGTCGCGGAAAGAAAAGATGCGTTCCTTGGCACGCGCCTTCTCTTCGTCGCGACGGGCTCCGCCCAGGCAGGCATCGAAGCCGAACTCGGCGATGGTCTCCAGCAGCGTCACCGACTGGAACGGGTTGCGCGGCTTGCTCTCATCCTTGATGACGATGCTGCCGCGCGCAATCGAATCTTCCAGCGAACGCACGATGAGCCGCTCACCCAGATCGGCAGCGAGTTTGTCGCGGCATTCGATCACTTCGGGAAAGTTGTGCTCGGTGTCGATGTGCACCAGCGGGAAAGGAAACTTCGCCGGGCGAAAGGCCTTTTCGGCCAGACGCAGCATGACGATGGAATCCTTGCCGCCCGAGAACAACAGCGCCGGATTCTTACACTCCGCAGCCACCTCGCGCATGATGTGGATGGATTCGCTCTCCAGTGCGTCCAGGTGGGTGAAAGTGTGTTTGCGCAAATTGTCCTCGACCAGTTTCATGATATTCATCGCTCCGATTCTTATGCCGTTTCTTTCTGTGTCTCACTTGCCCGCGACGCGATCTCGATGATGCGTTCTCGGCTCGCCTTGAGCGAGGTGTTGCTCGCGTGCAATCCGCACTCCTTGCTCTCGGGCGATTCCCACCACCAGCGTCCGGCGCGGATGTCTTCGCCCGGCGAGATGGAACGGGTGCAAGGCGCGCAACCCAGGCTGGGGTAGAACTGGTCGTGCAGCTTGTTGTAGGGCACGTCGTACTTGCGGATGTACGCCCACACGTCGTTGTTGGACCAGTCCAGCAGCGGGTTGAACTTCTGCAAGCCGTTGTCGTTATCGAAGGCCGACACTTCCAGCGTACCGCGCGTGACCGCCTGGTCGCGCCTCATGCCGGTGATCCAGGCACCCTTACCCTTCAGCGCGCGGCGCAGCGGCTCCACCTTGCGCACGAAGCAGCAGGCCTTGCGGCTCTCCACGCTATCGTAGAAACCGTTGATGCCGTTCCTGGTGACGTACTCCTCGGTCAGCTTGCTGTCGGGGAAGTACACATGCAGCGGCAGCGTGTATTGCTGGCTCACTTCCTGAATCAGGTCGTAGGTCTCTTTCGGCAGGCGGCCGGTATCCAGACTGAACATCTGGATGTCCGGTTGGTGTTTGGCGATCAGGTCGGTCAGCACCATGTCTTCCGCGCCCAGGCTGTTGGCAAATGCCACGGGGGAATATTCGCGTGATGCTTTTTCCAATACCGCGATGGTGGCGGCGATCTTTTGGTTCAGTTCTGTACTCATTTTGGCAAAGCCTCCTTCAGGTCAAGTTGTCCGTCTTTTGCGGTGGCGAACTCCGCCACCTTCACAGTCCATGCATCGACCTTCTTGCTGGCCGCTGCGATCACATCCACATCCACTTCTTCTGCTGCCGCCGCTTCAAGTGCCGCCAGTGCGAACTCGGCTGCAATCTCTTCAGGCGCCAGCAGGTTGAGCTGCTGAGCCAGCTTGCCCAACTCGTCCTGCCGCGCACCGCCCAGCAACTGCGCCACGCCGGAACCGAGCAGACGCAAGATCGACTCGTTACACTGCGCCGCCTCCACATACTTGCGCTGGAACACCAGTGCGTTGCGGTACTCGCGCTCGTGCGCCGCCTCGAAGAAGTTCGCGCCGATCAGCACCTGCGATGCGCCTGCGCACTCGCCGCCGCCCAGGTTCACCACGCGGAAGTCGGTCTTGTCGCCGAAGTCGAGCATCACCGACTGCAACTCGTTTGACGACACTTCCGCCAGATCGGCCAGCAACGCTTTGAAGAAATCCGGCTCCTGCTTGCGCGCCCAGACAAAGAAGCTCTCATCACCACTCGCCAGATGCGCTTGTTGCACGCGGGCAATGGCCTCCCTGATGCGCGCCGCGGGCAACGTCGGCCCCTTCAGTGCCAGTGCGCCGCCCGCGGTGCCCTTGCCGGCGAAATACATCTGGTAATGCGGCACCAGCTTGCCGTGCAGACGCTTGGCTTCACCATAGATGCCGATGTCGCCAGTCTCCGGTTGCGCACAACCGTTGTGGCAGCCCGACACGCGGATGTTCAGGTCGGCCGCGCCGCCCGACAACAGCGGCCCCAGCACCGTGCTGGAGGTCAACCCGAGGCGGCAGGTGGAAGAGCCGGGGCAGGCCACCACGCTGTCGCCCGACACCGGCTCATGCAAACCGAATGCCGCGATACCGCTGCGCAATGCCGCCACCTTCGCCTGCGGCACATTGAGCACCGCAAGATTCTGGTCCTGCGTGGTATGCACCTCGTCCAGCCCCAATTCCTGCAACACGTTCGCCAGCCCGCGCAATTGCACTGCTTTCACATCGCCGATGGACAGCGCGATGGGGAACACGAACAAGCCTGCCTGCTTCTGTGCGAACATTTTGCGCGGCGCGCCTTGACCGGGTGATTCGTTGCCGGTCGGTGTACGCCACTCGCCCTGCGGGTAAGGCTTGTTCGCCAGCGCCTGTTTGGTGCGCCCGAATTCCTCGCGGTACTTCTCCACAAATCCTTCCGCACCGAAACGCTCGACCAGGAACTTGATGCGCGACTTGGCCCGTTTGGTACGGTCCGAGTACTTGTTATGCAACGTCACCAGCGCCTCCATCGCAAACAGCAACTCGCTTTCGGCGATCCACTCCTCCACCACGATGGCTTCGCGCGGCTTGTGCCCCAGACCGCCGCCCGCCCTGATCTTGAAGCCCGACTGGCCGTCTCTGACCGTCGCGATCACACCAAGATCGTGCAGCAGCGACTGCGCGCAATCCGCCTCGCAACCGGAGAACGAGATCTTGAATTTGCGCGGCAACTGCTGGTTGAGCGGGTTGCGCAGGAAGTGCGCGGTGGCACCGTCCACATGCCTGCCCACATCCACATGTTCTTTCGGGCACACGCCCGCCAGCGGGCACGCGGTCATGTTGCGCACGGCGTTGCCGCAGGCTTCGCGCGAGGTCAGACCAACCTTGGCCAGACGGCGCATCGCGGCCGGCATGTGCTCTAGGGGGATGTAGTGCACCTGCACGTCCTGGCGCGTGGTCAGGTGCGCGGTCTTGCGCTGCGAGTAGTCCTCGACCAGATCGGCGATCACCTCCAGTTGCACCGCGGTCAAACGGCCGCCGGGCACTTTGATGCGCAGCATGTTCACGCCCGGCTGGCGCTGTCCGTATGCGCCCTGTTGAAGGCGGATCGCGGTAAAGCGGTCCGGGTCGATCTCGCCCGCGTTGAAGCTGGCGATCGCCTGCTCGAAGCGGTCTATCTCTTCCAGGTCGGACAGGTTGCGGGTGTTCAGGCTCATTTCAGTTTCCTTCGTTTCAGATCAGGATCAATGCAAAACCAGTCGTGTGCCGATGATCAGCAGCATCACTGCGAGGATCGGACGCAATACTTTTTCCGGGACTTTTGCGCTCAAGTGGCTGCCGATATAGATGCCCGGCAGGGAACCCAGCAACAGGCTGCCCAGCAGCAACAGATCGACCGTACCCAGTGCCAGATGCCCGAGACCGGCGATGGCGGTGAGCGGCACGGCGTGGGCGATATCGGTGCCCACCACCTTGACCGCCGTCAGACGCGGATAGAGGAACAACAGCGCCACCGTGCCCAGCACCCCGGCGCCGATGGAAGAGATGGTCACCAGCACACCGACGATGGCGCCGGTGACGATGGTGGCGGGAGCCAGATGGCGGTGATGCAGCTCGTACACCGTGCCGTCCTCGCGCTGCGCGATCTTCTTGATCCAGTCTTTCAGCAACAGTGCGGTCGCGGTCAGCAGCAGGGCGACGCTCAGCACGCCGGTCACCAACCCCTTCAGGGTCTTCTCGTCCAGCGCCAGGAACTTGAACAGTGCGATGGTCAGCAGCGCGGCGGGAAGACTGCCCAGACTCAGCAGACCGACGATCTTCCACTCCACGCTGCCGTTGCGGCTGTGCACCCAGCCGCCCAGCGACTTGGTGATGGAGGCATACAGCAGGTCGGTGCCGACTGCGGTCGCGGGCGAGACGCCGAAGAACAGCACCAGCAACGGCGTCATCAGCGAACCACCGCCGACCCCGGTGATGCCGACAATCAGCCCGACCAGAAAGCCGGATAATGTGTACATCCAGTCCATGCGAACCATCCCTAAAATTCAGGTGCGCATTCTAGTTCGCGAGTCTTATATCCCTAAATACTTTTATGTTAATATCATATAACCTATAGATATTAAGAGGGCGGCATGGATCTGCAGCAATTGCGTTACCTGAACGAGATCGTGCGCCAGGGGTTGAATATCTCCGGCGCCGCCGCTGCGCTGTATACGTCGCAGCCCGGCGTCAGCAAGCAGATCAGGCTGCTGGAGGAGGAGTTGGGCATCGAGATTTTCGTGCGCAACGGCAAGCGCATCGTTGCCATCACCGAACCGGGCAAGGCCGTGCTGGCCATCGTCCAGCGCATCCTGCAAGATGCGGGCAATCTCAAGCAGGTCGGGCAGGAGTTTCACTCGCAGGACAGCGGCCACAGGACTATCGCCACCACCCACACCCAGGCGCGCTACGCCCTGCCGCAGGTAGTCAAGGAATTCACCAAGGCTTATCCCGGCGTAAAGCTCGGTCTGCACCAGGGCAGTCCGACCCAGATCGCCGAGATGGTGTTGAGCGGAGAAGTGGACATCGGCATCGCCACCGAAAGTCTGGCCTTGTATGACGAACTGGTCACCCTGCCCTGCTACGAGTGGCACCACTGCGTGGTCGTGCCGCCCAAACATCCGCTGCTGCTGGAAAAGAAGCTGACACTGAAAAAACTGGCGCAGTACCCCATCATCACCTACGACTTCGCCTTCACCGGCCGCAACAAGATCAATCAGGCGTTCCACGAGGCGGGTATCGAACCCAATATCGCACTCACCGCCATCGACGCGGATGTCATCAAGACTTATGTAGAACTGGGACTGGGCGTCGGCATCGTGGCGCAGATGGCCTTCATCCCCGACCGTGACCGCCACCTGCGCATGATCGATGCCGGACACCTCATCCAGCCCAGCACCACCCGTATCGCCATCCGCAAGAACCAGTACCTGCGCGGTTTCGGCTATCATTTCATCGAACTGTTCGCGCCGCATCTGACGCGCGACGTGGTAGCCAAAGCATTGCACCTGACCGCATAAATGAATCCCGAACTCCTGCAAAAGCTCGTCACGATTGAAATGCCCTATGGCAAATACAAGGGACGCCTCATCGCCGACCTACCCGGCAACTACCTCAACTGGTTCGCCCGCAAAGGCTTCCCGCCCGGCGAGATCGGTATGCTGCTGGCGTTGATGCAGGAGATGGACCATAACGGGCTTTCCTCATTACTAGACCCGCTCAGAAAGCGCGCATGAAAACCCGCTTTAGTCCGTTCGTGGTGAGCCTGTCGAACCATGATAGGAATAAAGTGACTTACCCTTCGACAAGCTCAGGGCGAACGGCCAATAAGACCAGCCTCGCTACTAACAATCACCAATTTCCACCCCACCCATGAAAACCCCCAAACGAATCGCCCCCCTTGTCGAAGACGGTCTCGTCGACGAAGTCATCCGCCAGTTGATGAGCGGCAAGGAAGCCACGGTATATGTGGTGCGCTGCGGCGACGAGGTTCGCTGCGCCAAGGTCTACAAGGAAGCGAACAAGCGCAGCTTCCGCCAGAGCGTGGACTACACCGAAGGCCGCAAGGTGAAGAACAGCCGCCGCGCCCGCGCCATGGAGAAAGGCACCAACTACGGTCGCAAGGCGCAGGAAGAAGCCTGGCAGAACGCCGAGGTGGATGCCTTGTACCGGCTCGCCGCCGCCGGTGTGCGCGTGCCGAAGCCGTACAACTTCCACGAAGGCGTGCTGCTGATGGAATTGCTGACCGACAGCGAAGGCAACGCCGCCCCGCGCCTCAACGATCTGGCACTCAGCGCGGAGGCATCACGCGAGTATCACCGCATCCTCATCGCGCAGGTGGTGCGCATGCTATGCGCGGGCGTAATCCATGGCGATCTTTCCGAATACAACGTGCTGGTCGACAGCAACGGACCCGTCATCATCGACCTGCCGCAAGCCATCGATGCCGCCGCCAACAATCATGCCCACCAGATGCTGTTGCGCGACGTGCAAAACCTCGCCTCCTATTTCGGTCAGTTCGCCCCCGAATTGCTCGGCACCGACTACGGCAACGAGATATGGGCGCTGTTCCAGAGCGGGCAACTGAAGCCAGAGAGTGTGCTGACCGGACATTTCGAACGCGTAGAAAAAGAGGTCGACCTGAACAGCGTCATGCGCGAGATCAGCGACACACTCAAGGAAGAGGACGCGCGGAAAATGGCCATCGCGATCCGCTTGGCCCGGGAACGCGGTGGCTAGTTCTCGCGCGGATGGTCAAAGCGATCCGACTGAGTTACATTGCCCCTAAGAGTTCGATCATGGCTAAAGAACATCAACACAGGAACGAGGAAGTGAAGATGCCAACTCTGGTGATTTGAGACTACCGAACTCTGGACCGACCGCTGTCGAGACAAGCGACCTTCGGCTGTTAATAGCGTTAAATTCCCCTCCCCGCCAAATCCACCATGCGCCCGAAACCCACTCCGAATTATCTCGCCGGCTACCCGACCGCACTCGTCGCACAAGTCCAGCAGTTACTCGAACAAGGCAAACTGGCCAACCTGTTACAGCAGAAATATCCGCAGACCCACGATGTGCGCACCGACAAGGCACTGTACGACTACGTGTTGGCGATCAAGAACGAATATCTGGGCAACGTCGGCCAACTGAGCAAGGTGACGTACGACAGCAAGTTGCATGTGATCAAGAACGCGCTGGGAACACACACCACCATCTCGCGGGTGCAGGGCGGGAATCTGAAAAGCAAGCGCGAGATACGCATCGCGGCGATGTTCCGCGAGATGCCGCCGGAGTTTCTGCGCATGATCGTGGTGCACGAGTTGGCGCACATGAAGGAGCGCGAGCATGGCAAGGCGTTCTACCAGTTGTGCATGCACATGGAGCCGGATTACCCGCAACTGGAGTTCGACCTGCGCGCTTATCTGACTTGTGTCGAAGCCGACAGGCGGTAGCCTCTCTATCTGATTGTTTCTATTTTGAATTACTGAAGAAATGCGACATAGGCCATGGCATAGGCCGTTTGGCATATGGACAGTCGCGGGGAATAGTTGACAATAATTCTCAACCTAATAAGTTCTTATTGGGTTCCCACTACGGGGGTGAATCATGAATACAAGCAAACCATTGTGGCTGAATGAACCGGAAGGCGACCAGACCAGCGTGCGCTTCTGTTGCCCGCATTGCTTCGAGTGGATACGCAACAATGAATTTGAGCAACACTTGAAGGCCTTCCATCCCGAACTCACCAAACTATCCACCACCGGGAAGGTGCCCGTCCCGCACCAGGCCCGCAAGTGATCAGGCGCCGCGCTTGGCGAAATCCCTGAGGCGGAATCCCAGCACGAACAGCACGGCGAAATACATCACCACGCCGAGCACCACCAGCCATGACAGATGGAAGATGCGCGCCCAGCCGTGGCCGGTGAGCCAGTGCTGTTCGCTGCCCATGCCGAACCAGAGCACCCAGGCCAGTGCCAGCAGTGCGACACACAACTTGAGGAAGAACTTTCCCCAGCCCGGTTCGGGTTGGTAGATGTCGCGCTTGCGCAGGAAGTAGAACAGGATGGCGGAGTTGAAACAGGCGCCGAGGCCGATGGCCAGCGCCAGTCCGGCGTGTTGCAGGTCGAACACGAACACGAACAGGATGTTCATCAGTTGCGTGGCCAGCAAGGTGGCGATGCCTATTTTGACCGGCGTCCTGATGTCCTGCCGCGCATAGAAACCTGGAGCGAGCACTTTCACCGCGATGATGCCGATGAGACCGACGCTGTAGCCGACCAGGGCATAGCTCGTCTTCAACACGTCGGTAGCACCGAAGGCACCGTGCTGGAAGAAGGTCGCCAGCAAGGGCACGGCGATCATGCCCAGCGCCAACGCGGCCGGCAGCGTCAGCATACAGACGAGACGCAGGCCCCAGTCCAGTAGTTTGGAATACTCCGCCGTGCTGTTGTCGGCATAGTGTTTGGAGAGCGTGGGCAGCAGAATGGTGCCGAGTGCCGCGCCCAGCAGGCCGGAGGGGAATTCCATCAGGCGGTCGGCGTAATACAGCCAGGACACGCTACCCGCGACGAGGAACGAGGCGAAGATCGTGTTGATGATGAGGCTGATCTGCGAGATGGAGACGCCGAACAGCGCGGGGCCCATCTGCTTGATGATTCGCCAGACGCCCGCGTCTTTCAGGTTCAGGCGCCATTTCGGCAGCATGCCGATCTTTTTCAGGAAAGGGATCTGGAAGGCGAGTTGCACAATGCCGCCTACGAACACCGCCCAGCCCATCGCCAGGATGGGCGGATCGCAATACGGCGCCAGCCACAGCGCCGCGGCGATGAAGCAGACATTGAGCAGGATGGGCGCGAAGGCCGGTACCCAGAATTTGTTGTAGGTGTTGAGAATGCCCGCCGCCACGGCGACCAGCGAGATGAAGAAGATGTAGGGCGAGGTGATCTGCAGCAACTGCACGGTAAGGTCGAACTTCGCTGCGTCCTTGGCAAAGCCGGGCGCACTTATATATACAAGGATGGGCGCGGCGATGATGCCGATGAGGGTGACGATGAACAGGATGATGGCCAGCAGGGTCACCACGTGATCGACCAGCAGCTTGGTCTCTTCGTGCCCCTTGCGGTTCTTGTATTCGCCGAAGATCGGCACAAAGGCCTGCGAGAAAGCGCCCTCGGCGAACATGCGGCGCAGCAGGTTGGGTAGCTTGAAAGCGACGAAGAAGGCATCGGTCGCCATGCCCGCGCCGAAGATGCGCGCGATCAGCACATCGCGCACGAAGGCGAGAATACGCGAGACCAGCGTCAGGCTGCTGACCGTGGCGAGTGCTTTAAGCAGGTTCATGGCGATGTCGCAATGGGAAGGGAGCTACCAGCCGTTGCTCTCGGGAACGCGGCGGTCCATGTTGATGGTCGGGAATATCCCGGTCGCGCCCGCATCCATGCGGTTGCGTCCGGCACGCACCTTCAGCTGGTTGCCGATGACGAACTGCCTGACCAACTCGAAACCGTGCGGATCGGCTGTTTCCAGCGAGAAACGCACCACCACGGATGGGATGCCCTGAACCATCATGGGGCGTACATAAGAAGAATAGACGATGCGACCGTCTTTCCCCGTCGTGGCGAGCATATCGCTCAAACGCTCGCCCCAATTCGAGGGACGGAAGGTATCGCCATCCTTGGTGACGCCATGGATGACGAACTCGGCGAGTTCGGCTGTGCGCTTTATCTTTTCGATCAATTTATTGATTCCCGAAGTAAAAACGGGGCGGATTATAGCATCGTCATTTGGTCGGGAACGCGGCTGGCGAGCCTGCATTTTGCCGAAACCGGCCATTTCCGGCCCCATCCCCCGGTACCGCCCCGCCGCCAGGCCGATTCGGGTATCTCACTGTCACAACTGAAAAACCGTTTGCCAAACCTTGGAAGAGCCTCTAGAATGCGCGCCTTTCTGGAAAGCCGAATTCTCAAGGAGTAGTCATGGCAAATAGCGCACAAGCCCGCAAGCGTGCACGTCAGGCAGTAAAACAGAACATCCACAATACCAGCCTGCGTTCCGAGCTGCGTACTGCGATCAAGAAGGTCGCCAAGGCGATCGAAGCCGGTGACAAGGCTGCCGCTCAGGCCGTGTACAGCGAATCCACCAGCGTGGTGGACTCCATCGCCGACAAGAAGATCATCCACAAGAACAAGGCGGCCCGTCATAAGAGCCGATTGTCCGCTGCGATCAAGGCGATGGCCTGATAACATTGCAGACGTTAAGTCTGCGACAAAAGGCCGACGATGTTGTCGGCCTTTTTTGTTTATAGTTCGAACATCAGAGATACAACAAGACCGGGAAGCTTGCCATGTCACATTTGATGAACACTTATGCAAGACAGCCTGTCACTTTCACCCACGGTGAAGGTGTCTGGATGTGGGACGTTAACGGCAAGCGCTATCTGGATGCCCTCTCCGGCATCGCAGTCAACACGCTGGGCCATGCCCATCCCAAGTTCACTGCCGCGCTTTCCGCCCAGATCGGCAAGCTGATCCATACTTCCAATCTCTATCAGGTACGCGAACAGGAACTGGTCGCCGACAAGCTGTGTGCGCTGTCCGGGATGCAGGAAGTGTTCCTGTGCAATTCCGGCTGCGAAGCCAACGAAGCCGCGATCAAGCTGGCGCGCCTGTACGGCAACCAGCGCGGCATCGACACGCCGACCATCATCGTGATGGAAAAGGCCTTCCACGGCCGCACGCTGGCCACCCTTTCCGCCACCGGCAACCGCAAGGTGCAGGCCGGCTTTGAGCCGCTGGTGAAAGGTTTCGTGCGCGTGCCTTACGACGACCTCGACGCCATCCGCCATGTCGCGGCCAATACCCCCAATATCGTCGCCGTACTGGTCGAACCCATCCAGGGCGAAGGCGGCATCCGCACGCCCGACATCAGCTACCTGCAAGGCCTGCGCAATATCTGCGACGAACACGAATGGCTGCTGATGCTGGACGAAGTTCAATGCGGCCTCGGCCGGACCGGAAAGTGGTTCGCCTTCCAGCACACCGGCATCCTGCCGGACGTGATGACACTGGCCAAAGGCCTGGGTTCGGGCGTGCCGGTAGGCGCGTGCCTGGCCGCAGGCAAGGCGACCGGCACTTTCAAGCCGGGCAATCACGGCTCGACCTTCGGCGGCAACCCGCTGGCGTCGACTGCGGCGCTGACCACGCTGAACATCATGGAGCAGGACAAGTTGCTGGCCCATACCGCCAAAGTGGGCGGATGGATCAAAGAACAACTGCAAACGCGACTGGGCGGCGTGAAAGGCGTAGTTACCGTACGCGGGCAAGGTTTGATGCTGGGCATCGAACTGGATAAACCGTGCGGCGCGCTTGTTGCCAAAGCGCTGGAACAAGGCCTGCTCATCAACGTCACCGCCGACAACGTGGTGCGCCTGCTGCCGTCGCTGATCTTCTCTGAAACAGAAGCGCAGCAATTGCTGGATATGCTGTGCCCCCTGATTACCGATTTCCTGGCGCAGGAGTGAGTCATGGGTAACAAACCGATCAGGCATTTTCTGCAATTCAGGGATTTCAGCCGCGAAGAGTTCGAATACCTGTTCGAGCGCACCCGCATCATCAAGGAGCGCTTCAAGCGCTACGAAAAATACTGGCCGCTGGAAGACCGCACGTTGGTGATGATCTTCGAGAAGGCCAGTACGCGCACGCGCCTGTCGTTCGAGGCCGGTATGCACCAGCTCGGCGGTTCGGCCATCTACCTCAATACGCGCGATTCGCAATTGGGTCGCGGCGAGCCGGTGGAAGATGCCGGCCAAGTCATCTCGCGCATGAGCGACATCGTGATGATCCGCACCTTCGAGCAGGACATCATCGAACGTTTCGCGCGCAACTCGCGCGTGCCGGTGATCAACGGCCTGACCAACGAATACCACCCCTGCCAGGTGCTGGCCGACATCTACACCTTCATCGAGCATCGCGGCTCCATCAAGGGCAAGACGGTGGCGTGGATCGGCGATTCCAACAATATGTGCAACACCTGGCTGCAGGCTGCCGAGATATTGGATTTCAACGTGCACGTCTCCACACCGCCCGGCTACGAGGTGGAGCCGGAGCGCGCCGGCCTCTACGGCCACGAGCACTACGAGGAATTCAAAGACCCGATGGAAGCCGCCCGCGGCGCCGACCTGGTGACGACCGACGTGTGGACTTCGATGGGTTGGGAAGCCGAAAACGAAGAGCGCATGAAGGACTTTGCCGACTGGCAGGTGGATGGCGACATGATGCGCATCGCCGCCAAAGATGCCCTGTTCATGCACTGCCTGCCCGCGCATCGCGGCGAGGAAGTGGCGGCCGAGGTCATGGATGATCCGCAGTCGGTGGTGTGGGATGAAGCGGAGAACAGGCTGCATGTACAAAAAGCGCTGATGGAATATCTGCTGCTGGGCAAGATCAACAACTAAATCGGAACAACACGCAATGAGCGAAATCAAAAAAGCCGTCCTCGCCTACTCCGGCGGACTCGATACCTCGGTCATCCTCAAGTGGCTGCAGGATACCTACCAATGCGAAGTGGTGACCTTCACCGCCGACCTCGGCCAGGGTGAAGAGCTGGAGCCCGCACGCCAGAAGGCGCTGAAATTCGGTATCAAGCCCGAGAACATCTTCATCGACGACCTGCGCGAAGAGTTCGTGCGCGATTTCGTGTTCCCGATGTTCCGCGCCAACACCATCTACGAGGGCGAATACCTGCTGGGTACCTCCATCGCACGCCCGCTGATCGCCAAGCGCCTGATCGACATCGTCAACCAGACCGGTGCCGATGCCATCTCGCACGGCGCCACCGGCAAGGGCAACGACCAGGTGCGTTTTGAATTGGGCGCCTACGCGCTGAAGCCCGGCATCAAGATCATCGCGCCGTGGCGCGAGTGGGACCTGCTGTCGCGCGAGAAACTGATGGCCTACGCCGAGAAGAACGGCATCCCGGTCGACATGAAGCACAAGCAGGGCGGCTCACCCTACTCCATGGATGCGAACCTGCTGCACATCTCCTACGAAGGCCGCCATCTGGAAGACCCGGCAGCCGAAGCCGAAGAGAGCATGTGGCGCTGGACGGTCTCGCCCGAGAAGGCACCTGACCTGGCCGAGTATCTCGACCTCGAATTCGTCAATGGCGACATCGTCTCCCTGAACGGCAGCAAGATGTCACCCGCACAGGTGCTGACCAAGCTGAACGAGCTGGGCGGCAAGCACGGCATCGGCCGTCTCGATCTGGTGGAGAACCGCTACGTCGGCATGAAGTCGCGCGGCTGCTACGAGACCCCCGGCGGCACCATCATGCTCAAGGCGCACCGCGCCATCGAATCCATCACGCTGGACCGCGAAGTGGCGCACCTCAAGGACGATCTGATGCCGCGTTACGCCAGCATGATCTACAACGGTTACTGGTGGAGCCCGGAGCGCAAGGCGCTGCAGGTATTGATCGACCATACCCAGAGCTGCGTGAACGGCTGGGTACGCGTGAAGCTGTACAAGGGCAACGTCATCGTCGTGGGGCGCGATTCCAAGACCGATTCGCTGTTCGATTCCAGCATCGCCACCTTCGAGGACGACAAGGGCGCCTACGACCAGAAGGATGCGGCAGGGTTCATCAAGCTGAATGCGCTGCGCATGCGTATCGCGGCGAACCTGCAAAACAGGAAAAAGTAAGGCACTTCGCAAGGAGGGCATCATGATTCACGAACTGAGCGGCGACATTCTCTTCAGCGGCGCCCGGGCTATCGCCCAGGGCGTCGCGCCGAACGACGATTTCCATCACGGCCTCGCGCTGCAACTGCGCGAGCGCATGCCCGCGATGTACAAGGATTTCCGCCACTATTGCCAGACCCGGCACCCGAAGTCCGGCGAGTTGTGGACCTGGATGAGTTCGGATGGACGCTACCTCGTGAATCTGTTCACCCAGGATGCAGCCTATGATCACGGCAGCAAGCCCGGCCAGGCCACGCTGCACCACATCAACCACAGCCTGCATGCCCTGCGCACTGTCGTGCAGAAGGAAAAAGTCGGCAGCCTCGCTTTGCCGCGTCTGGCTTGCGGTGTGGGCGGACTGAACTGGGATGAGGTGAAACCGCTGATCGAGAAACATCTGGGCGACCTGAATATTCCGGTCTATATCTACCTGAATTACCAAAAAGGCGTCAAAGCCGCCGAGCCCGCAAAATAATCCAAACGATCCAAAAGGAAATATCAGCATGTCAGACAGAATCGATAATGTCAGCGTCGGTAAAAAATCCAATGTCTTTTTCGACGGCAAATGCGTGTCGCACTCGGTGTTCTTCCCCGACGGCTCGCGCAAGACCGTGGGCGTGGTACTGCCCAACAGCAAACTGACTTTCAACGTCGGCGCCCCGGAACTGATGGAGATCACTGCGGGCTCCTGCTCGGTGAAGATCGCCGGTGAAGCGGCGTTCAATACCTACGCCGCGGGCAGCAGCTTCAAGGTGGCGGAGAACAGCAGCTTCGACATCCACACCGGCGCAGATGCTGTCGATTACGTTTGCAGTTTTGGTTAAGTTAACTATCAAGGAATAACCATGCCCTCATTCGATATCGTTTCCGAAGTAGAAAAGACCGAAGTCAAGAATGCGGTCGAACAGACCAACAAGGAAGTCAGCACGCGCTTCGACTTCAAGGGTTCGGATGCCCGCGTCGAGCAGGCCGAGATGGTGCTCACCGTGCATTCCGACAACGAATTCCAGATGAACCAGGTGCAGGAGATCCTCAACGGCAAACTGGCCAAGCGCGGTGTGGACATCAAGTGCCTGGAGATCAGCGACAAGATCGAGAAGGTCAGCGGCAACAAGGTCAAGCGCAATTGCACCATCAAGGTGGGCGTGGAGATCGAGTTGGCGAAGAAGATCGTCAAGCACATCAAGGACAGCAAGATGAAGGTGCAAGCCAGCATTCAGGGCGACACCGTGCGCGTCACCGGCAAGAACCGCGACGACTTGCAGGACGCCATCGCTTTCGTCAAAAAGACGATCACCGACTTCCCCCTGCAATACCAGAACTTCCGCGATTGAAGTTCGCATCACGGCTTTTCTTCACTTCACTGCTGGCCCTGTGCTGCACGCACAAGGCTGGCGCTGCCGAACGTTCCTATCCCGAGATACTGCTCGACGACGTTAAACACGTCGTCTCCGCCCCTGCCCGCTGGGAAGAGGCGGAATGGCGTCAGGCCGGTTGGTCCTCGCTGGCTGTGGTCGGCACCGCGCTGGTCATCGACCGGCCGTTACGCGACGAGATGCGCCGCCACAGCGGCGACAACGCCTTCATGACGCAGGTGGAACGCTTCGGCTTGCAATATGCAGCGGGCGTGGTCGGCGGCTTCTATGTGGCAGGCACACTGACTGATGATGAGAGGGCCGTGCAGGTGGCGCAGGACGGCCTCGCCGCCAGCCTTATCGCCAGCGGCATCGTCACGCCCGCCCTCAAACTGGTCAGCGGACGCAGCCGTCCGCGCGACGATCAGGGCATCTATCACTTCAAATCGTTCAGCGACGGCAATTCCTCGTTCCCCTCCGGCCACACCACCGAAGCGTTCGCGCTGGCCGCGGTCGTCGCCAACCACTACGACGAGGACTGGGTGAGTTACACCTCGTACTCCATCGCCGGACTGGTCGGCCTTGCCCGCAGCTATCATCATGCGCACTTCGCATCGGATATTCTGGCGGGAGCCATGATCGGCACGCTGGTCGGCAAGACCGTGGTCGCCCGCAATGCCGACCTGCGTTCCGGCAAACTGGTCTTGCTTCCTGACGTTGGCGGGGGTCTAATCGGCGTACGCATCGCCGGGAGCTTCTAGAATGAAATCCGTACTTGTTCCGCTGGCCAACGGCAGCGAGGAACTCGAAGCCGTGACCGTCCTCAAC
Source organism: Gallionellaceae bacterium (assembly GCA_003445795.1). Classification (GTDB taxonomy): domain Bacteria; phylum Pseudomonadota; class Gammaproteobacteria; order Burkholderiales; family Gallionellaceae; genus Sideroxyarcus. The sequence goes on along the minus strand of DMCN01000103.1, from coordinate 5,230 downwards.
ATCCTGCGCCGCGCCGGTATCGAAGCGGTGAGCGCCAGCCTGGACGGACATCCGATACGCGGCAGCCGCGGCACCGTACTGGTCAACGACACCGGTCTGGAAGAAGCGCTCAAGCACGATTTCGACATGGTGGTACTACCGGGCGGACAACCCGGCACCAACAATCTCAAGGCCGATCCCCGCATCATCCATCTGGTCCAGCGCATGGCAGCGAATGACCGTTATGTCTGCGCCATCTGTGCCGCGCCTTCGATACTGGCGACGGCGGGATTGCTCGACGGCAAACATGCCACCTGCTTTCCGGGTGCGCTGGATGCCTTCCCCAAGGTACTGCACCAGTCGCAGGCCGTGGTCGAAGACGGCAAGATCATCACCTCGCGCGGCCCCGGCACGGCCATGGATTTTGCGTTGTTACTGGTGGAGCGCCTGGCGGGCAAAGCCAAACGCGACGAGGTCGAATACGGACTGGTGCGCGCGTGAGATCGCTGTTCGAGCGGCTGCCCCCGTCCGTCATCGCGCTGCTGTTGCAGACCGCGGCTTTTGTGTTCACCGCCCTCGGCATACGCCTGCTCGGCTTGCAACCCTCGCCCTTGCTGTTCGCCCTGCTCTGCGGTGGCATGGCCGCCGCGCTCAGCCGTCTCGCCGGTTTGGCGCGCTGGTGGCTGTTCATCCAGTTCCTTTTCGCCCCCGCACTGGTGCTGATGCTGGCGCTGCACATCCCGCCCGGATTTTTCCTCGCAGCCTTTCTGCTCATGCTGGTGGTCTACTGGAGTACTTTCCGCACGCAGGTGCCTCTCTATCTGTCCAGCAACAAGGTCTGGCAGGCGCTGGAAGCCCGCCTGCCTGCCGCGCAACCGTTCACTCTGGTCGATCTCGGTTCCGGCATCGGCGGCGTGTTGACGCATCTCGCGCAGACGCATCCACACGGTCACTTCCACGGCGTGGAAGCGGCACCGCTGCCGTTCCTGTGGAGCTGGTTGCGCATCAAATTCGGCGGCTTTGGCAACTGCTCGGTGCATTGGGGCAGTTTGTGGGATAGCGATCTGTCGCGGTACGACGTGGTGTTCGCCTATCTGTCGCCAGTGCCGATGGAGGCGCTGTGGAACAAGGCCAGACAGGAGATGCGCCCCGGTAGTCTGTTCATCAGCAACACCTTCGCGGTGCCGGATCTGCCGCCGCAGGAAACCATCTCAGTCGAAGATTTGCATCATTCGCAGCTTTATCTGTGGCGCATGTGAATCCACACCTCTTGCCATATCAATGGGTTATGACTCGACAATTGAAACCCTTCCCAACCCCGAATTTTTTGGTTAGGATGCCGCCCAGTCCTGTTGTACTTCCAAGCGGCTCAGACCGTTTCTATAAAACACAATACTTAAATCATTAAGCGAGAATCCAACATGAGCGAACATATCCGTTATGTCACCGATGCCACTTTCACCGCCGAGGTACTGCAATCGCCGCTGCCCGTGCTGGTCGACTATTGGGCTGAGTGGTGCGGTCCCTGCCGCATGATCGCCCCGATCCTGGACGAAGTCTCCAAGGAATACGCAGGACGTCTGAACGTCGCCAAACTGAACGTGGACGAGAACCAGCAGACCCCGCAAAAATACGGCGTGCGCGGCATCCCGACACTGATGCTGTTCAAGAACGGCAACATCGAGGCAACCAAGGTGGGCGCATTGTCCAAGTCGCAACTCACCGCTTTCATTGACAGCCATATCTGAACCCTTTAATCTCCCGCCCGCAACTGCCCTGTTTCGTTCTGAAACGCACCACACAAACTAAATAAAGACACACACGGCAATCCGGCGCGGGATATCCCGCAAACCCCCAAGAAACCCAGTCCCACTTCCCCCGTAACTCACCTCAACCTGGCGCAACCGCGCAACATCCACATATGCATCTATCTGACCTCAAGACCAAACACATCACCGAATTGGTGGAAATGGCCACCACCAACCAGATCGACAATGCCAACCGCATGCGCAAGCAGGATCTGATCTTCGCGCTGCTGAAGAATCAGGCGAAGAAAGGCGAAAGCATCTTCGGTGAAGGCACGCTGGAAGTGCTGCCCGACGGTTTCGGCTTCCTGAGATCGCCGGACACCTCCTACCTGGCCGGCCCGGACGATATCTATGTGAGCCCCAGCCAGGTGCGCCGTTTCAACCTGCACACCGGCGATTCGATCGAAGGCGAGATCCGCACGCCGAAAGAAGGCGAGCGCTATGTGGCCCTGGTCAAGGTGGACAAGGTCAACGGCGAATCGCCCGAGAATGCCAAGAACAAGATCCTGTTCGAGAACCTGACGCCGCTGTTCCCGACCGTTCACATGACGCTGGAACGCGACATCCGCGCCGAAGAGAACATCACCGGCCGCGTCATCGACATCGTTGCGCCCATCGGCAAGGGACAGCGCGGCCTGCTGGTCGCTTCGCCAAAATCCGGCAAGACGGTCATGCTGCAACATATCGCGCACTCGATCTCGGCCAACAATCCGGATGCCACTTTGATCGTGTTGCTGATCGACGAACGCCCCGAGGAAGTGACCGAAATGAGCCGTACCGTGCGCGGCGAAGTGGTCGCTTCCACCTTCGACGAGCCGGCCACACGCCACGTGCAAGTCGCTGAAATGGTTCTTGAAAAGGCTAAACGCCTGGTCGAGCACAAGAAGGATGTGGTCATCCTGCTGGACTCCATCACCCGTCTGGCGCGCGCCTATAACACGGTTATCCCCTCTTCCGGCAAGGTTTTGACCGGCGGTGTGGACGCCAACGCCCTGCAGCGCCCCAAGCGCTTCTTCGGCGCGGCACGCAACATCGAGGAAGGCGGTTCGCTGACCATCATCGCCACGGCGCTGGTGGATACCGGTAGCCGCATGGACGACGTGATCTACGAAGAATTCAAGGGTACCGGCAACATGGAGATCCACCTGGATCGCCGTATGGCCGAAAAGCGCATCTACCCAGCCATCAACGTGAACCGTTCCGGTACCCGCAAGGAAGAACTGCTGATCAAACAGGACCTGCTGCAGCGCATCTGGCTCCTGCGCAAGTTGCTCTACCCGATGGACGAGCTGGACGCGATGGAATTCCTGCTGGACAAGGTCAAGGCAACCAAGAACAACGCCGAGTTTTTCGACTCGATGAAGCGTTAAACCCTGAAAAAAGGGTTTTGACGGTTGGGTATGTTTATGTATAATGCGCGGCTCTGAAAAACCGCATCCAGCGAGGTCGTTATGTACGCAGTAATCAAAACCGGTGGCAAGCAATATCGCGTTGTCGAAGGTGAAACTCTGAAGATCGAATCCATTGACGGCGACGTCGGCGGCGCGATCGTATTGGACAAAGTGCTGATGGTTGGCAATGGCGACAAGGTCTCCGTTGGGCAGCCTCTGCTGAGCGGTGCTACCGTCAAGGCGACCATCATCGCCAACGGTCGCCACGACAAAGTGACCATCTTCAAGATGCGTCGTCGTAAGCACTACCAGAAACACCAGGGACATCGTCAAAACTTTACTGAGATCCGCATCGACGGCATCTCGGCTTAATTCCGAAGGAGCTAGAACATGGCATCGAAAAAAGGCGGGGGCAGTACCAGTAACGGCCGCGACTCACACTCGAAACGACTGGGTGTTAAGAGCTACGGCGGCGAACTGATCAGCGCGGGCAGCATCATCATCCGTCAGCGCGGCACACAAGTTCACGCAGGCGACAACGTCGGCATGGGCAAGGATCACACTTTGTTCGCAAAGATCACCGGCAAGGTGGTGTTTGCGGTCAAGGGCGCAATGCAGCGCAAGACGGTCAGCATCGTCGCAGCTTAATCGCGCAAGCGGTTAAAATGAGCCCTATCGCAAGGTAGGGCTTTTTTATTTTTGGAACACCGGCAACATTATGAAATTCATCGACGAATCAAAGATTGAGATCATCGCCGGCAACGGCGGCAACGGCGCGGCCAGCTTTCGTCATGAGAAGTACATCGAAAAGGGCGGCCCGGATGGCGGCGACGGCGGACGCGGCGGCAGTGTGATCGCCATCGCCGACCGCAACATCAACACGCTGGTGGATTACCGTTTCGCGCGCATGCACCGCGCCAAAAACGGCGAATCAGGCCGCGGCGCGGACTGTTACGGCAAGGGCGCGGACGACGTCATCCTGCGCATGCCGGTCGGCACCGTCATCACCGACATCAACAGCGGCCAGATCATTGCTGACCTCACCCATGACGGCGAACGGATCATGCTCGCCAAGGGCGGCGCAGGCGGCCTCGGCAACCTGCACTTCAAATCCAGCACCAACCGCACGCCGCGCCAGTGCACGCCGGGCGAAGAAGGCGAACGCCGCGAGCTGCAACTGGAATTGAAGGTGCTGGCCGATGTCGGCCTGCTCGGCATGCCGAACGCGGGGAAATCCACCTTCATCCGTTCCGTATCCGCCGCGCGTCCGAAGGTGGCAGACTATCCTTTCACCACACTGCACCCCAACCTGGGTGTGGTGCGCGTCTCGGAAGAGAAGAGCTTCGTCATCGCCGACATCCCCGGCCTGATCGAGGGCGCGGCGGAAGGTGCCGGACTGGGCCACCAGTTCCTGCGCCATCTTGCACGCACCCGCTTGCTGCTGCATCTGGTGGACCTTGCACCGATGTACGAGGGTGTCGATCCTGTGCATGAGGCGCATGCCATCCTGAACGAGCTGAAGAAGTACGACGAGGCCCTGTTCAACAAGCCGCGCTGGCTGGTACTGAACAAGCTCGACCTGCTGCCGGAAGAAGACCGCACCGAAAAAGTCGCCGCCTTCCTCAAGGCGTTCGGCGGCGACACGCGTTATTTCACCATCTCCGCCATCAACGGCGAGGGCTGCAAGGAATTGACATACGCTATCATGGAGCACATCAACCAGATAGCCGAGCAGGAACAGGACGCCGTCACCGAAAGCGCGCAGGAATCCGAAATCGATATCCACGACCCGTTGGCATGAAGACCGTATTGACCCAATCCAGGCGCATCGTCGTCAAAGTCGGCAGCAGCCTCGTCACCAACCAGGGCACCGGTCTGGATATGTCCGCATTGGGCAATTGGGCCGGACAGATCGCAACCCTGCGCACGCAAGGCTGCGAGGTGGTGCTGGTATCTTCCGGCGCCATCGCCGAGGGCATGCAGCGTCTAGGCTGGAAACAGCGTCCCAGCGCCGTACACGAGCTGCAGGCGGCGGCCGCTGTCGGCCAGATG
>DMCN01000110.1:240-7186 GCA_003445795.1 Gallionellaceae bacterium | reverse complement strand
GCAGGCGAAATGGATGAATTCCAGTGCTTTGGCGGTCTCCGGGATCGCAGCGAGTTTGTCGCGCAGCCAGTATTCGATGGCTTTCACATCGTGGTTGGTGCGGCGCTCGATGGTCTTGATCTGCTCGGCATCGGCTTCGGAGAACTCTGCGGCGAGTTGCACGAGATGTGCGACGGTTGCCGGTGAGAGCGGCGGCAGTTCCCTGATGCCAGCTTCATTGCCCAGCGCCTTGAGCCATTCGATCTCGATCAGTACGCGGTAGCGGATCAATCCGTATTCGCTGAAATGGTGGCGCAAAGCATCGACTTTGCCGTGGTAGCGGCCGTCGAGGGGAGAAAGTGCGGTAAGGGCAGAGAGCGTCATGGTGAGATCGGGCAGAAAAAGTTTCAGGTGCGCATTTTACGTGAAAGGACGCGCTCAGGCAGGCGTTTGATTGAGCAGCACAGTGCGCGTCGGGAAGGCGAAGTCGGCGCCATTACGGGCGATGATGGCGGCGACTTGCAGCAGTATCTCCTGCTTGATGGCGTGGTACTGCTTCAATTCCGTGGTCTTACTGAAGGCCTGGATGACGAAATTGATGGAGGAATCGGCGAACTGGTCGAAGGCGACGAAGGAGGGCTGTTCGTTGTCGATGTCGGGGTGCTGATCCAGCATGGTTCGCACCTCCTCGACGATGTTCTCCATCCTGCCGATGTCCTCGTAGCGCAGGCCGATGGTCTCGCGGATGCGGCGGTGCGACATGCGCGAGGGGTTCTCCACCACGATGGAAGTGAATAGCGAGTTGGGGACGTAAAGCGGCGTCTTGTCGGGTGAGCGGATGATGGTCTGGCGCCAGCCGATCTGCTCGACCCAGCCTTCGATGTTCTTGTCCGGCGAACGCACCGCATCGCCCACGTTGAATGGCCGGTCCAGATGGATCATCNNCACTGCGCCGAAGAAGTTCGCCAGCAGGTCCTTGGCGGCGAAACCGACCGCGATACCGCCCATGCCGCCGAAGGCCAGCACACCGGAGAGGCTGAAGCCCAGCGTCTGCATCACGGCCATGGCGGCAACGACGAAGACCGAGATACGTGCGACCTTGCCCAGCCCGTCCACGGTGGTGCGGTCCACATGACCGCCTGCGCGGATGCGTGCAGCGACCATGTTGTCGGCCAGTTCGCGGATCAGCTTTAGCAGGAACCACGAGATGCAGATCACGATGGCGATGCTGCGCACGGGGGCGACATATTCAAGCAAGGCTTCATCGGTCTGGCGATGCAGCAGATGCAGGGCGAAGGAGATGCCGCCTACCCAGATCAGCAGCGGCAATGGTTTGCGTGCCGCCGCGATCAGGGAATCGTCCCAGACGTTCTCCGTGTGGGCGGCGACCTTTTCAGCCTGCTGCAGCGCGCGGCGGGCAAGGTAATGCGCCGCAACGGTGGCGGCGAGTACCAGCAGCAGGCGGACGGTTTCGGGACTCAGGTTGATGGTCATGCGTTCTCCTTGCTCATTTCTCGATGATGCCGCCGCCGAGACAGACTGCCCCGTCGTAGGCGACGACCGATTGTCCCGGCGTCACCGCCCACTGTGCTTCGTCGAAGCTGAAGCGGACCGAGTCCGCGCCGGTCAGCGCGATGCGGCAACCCGCATCCTGCTGGCGGTAGCGCGTCTTGGCGGCGTAGGCGCGCGCGGTGTCGGGCGCAGTGCCGCTGATCCAGTGCATCTCCAACGCATTCAGTTCCGGCTTGAGCAGCGCGGGATGGTCGTGCCCCTGCACCACGATCAGGCGGTTGCGCTCCATGTCCTTGCCCGCGACGAACCAGGGCTCGCCGCTGCCTTCCTTGCCGCCACCGATCCCCAGTCCCTGGCGCTGGCCGTTGGTATAGAACGACAGCCCCATGTGCTGTCCCATGATCTTTCCTTCCGGCGTGACCATGTCGCCCGGTTTGGTCGGCAGGTAGCGGTTGAGGAACTCGCGGAACGGGCGCTCACCGATGAAGCAGATGCCGGTGCTGTCCTTTTTCGCGGCGTTGGAAAGGTTGTGCTGGCGCGCGATCTCGCGCACCTTGGCCTTGGGGATGTCGCCCAGCGGGAACATCGATTTCGACAACTGGTGCTGGTTCAACCGGTGCAAAAAGTAGCTCTGGTCCTTGCTGTTGTCGTCCGCCTTGAGCAACTGGAACAGACCGTCCTGCTCACGCACCTTGGCATAGTGGCCGGTGGCGATCTTCTCCGCACCCAGGCGGATGGCATGGTCGAGGAAGGCCTTGAACTTGATCTCGGAGTTGCACAGGATGTCCGGGTTGGGCGTGCGCCCGGCTTCGTATTCGCGCAGGAAATAGCTGAACACGCGGTCCTTGTATTCCTTGGCGAAGTTCACCGCCTCGATGGGGATGCCGATGGTGTCGGCGACCGCCACGGCGTCGATCAGGTCCTGGCGCGATGAGCAGTATTCGCTGTCGTCATCGTCTTCCCAGTTCTTCATGAACAGGCCGATGACCTCGTAGCCCTGTTGCTTCAGCAGCAGGGCGGTGACGGAAGAGTCAACGCCGCCAGACATGCCGACGACGACGCAGCCTTTACTCATAATGCGTGATGAGGTCGAGCGGGTAGCGCTTGCCCGCGAGGTAGTCTTCCACGCAACGCAGGATCAGCGGGCTGCGATGGCGCGCTTGCGTGGCACGGATCTCATCCAGTGTCATCCACACGGCGCGCACGATACCCTTGTCCAATTGGCGCTCCGGGTGGTGGGAGAGGATGCGTCCGCCGAAAGCAAAGCGCAGGTAAGTTGTGTTCGAAGCGTCTGAATGCCAGCGATAGACGCCAATCAGGAATTCCGGCTCGAATTCGTAGGCTGATTCCTCCATTACTTCGCGGATGACACCGGCGGGCAGGGTCTCGTTCGGTTCCCAGTGTCCGGCGGGTTGGTTGAACAGCAGGCCTTGCGGGGTATGTTCTTCCACCAGTAAGAACTTGCCATCCTGTTCGAGGACGGCGGCGACGGTGGCGTGTGGTTTCCAGATCATGACGTGATTTTAAACGAAATGAAAAAGGCAGGGTTGCCCCTGCCTTTCAATTTGGTGCCGGGGGGGGGAATCGAACCCCCACGCCCTTTCAGGCACCGGATTTTGAGTCCGGCACGTCTACCAGTTCCATCACCCCGGCTGGGTGTATTTCCCATACTGCCGCGGAATCAGCGCTCCGCAATGAGAAGGGCGCGAATTATCCATGAAACGCCACCCCTCATCAACTACAATGCGCGCTTTTCTACCCGCATCTCTGTGGTTTTCATGCGTACCGACGATTTTGACTTCATTCTGCCCGAGCGCCTGATCGCGCAACATCCGCCCGCACAGCGCGGGGCGAGCCGCCTGTTGCAGGTGGGCAGAGCGGGCCTGAAAGACGGCCAGTTTGCGGAATTGCACGGGCTGGTGCGCGAAAATGACCTGCTGGTCCTCAACGACACGCGCGTAATCAAGGCGCGCCTGTTTGGGGAAAAGGAGAGCGGCGGCAAGGTCGAGGTGCTGGTCGAGCGGGTGCTGGATGAACATGATGTCCTCGCGCAGGTGCGCGTGAGCAAGACGCCCAAGCCGGGTAGCCGACTGATATTGGCGGGAAGAGTGCGCGTGCAGGTGATGGGGCGCGAGGGGGAGTTCTTCCATTTGCGCTTTGAAGACGCGGAAGCAGTGACGACGCTGCTGGAGCGGCACGGACATCTGCCTTTGCCGCCCTATATCACCCATGCCGCCGGTGCCGAGGACGAGGCGCGTTACCAGACTGTGTTCGCGCGCGAGCCGGGCGCAGTGGCGGCTCCCACCGCCGGTCTGCACTTCGGCGAGACCATGCTGCAGGCACTGCGCGACAAGAAGGTGGATATCGCCTACGTGACCCTGCATGTCGGCGCGGGCACGTTCAAGCCCGTGCGCGCAGAGAACGTCGAGGAGCATGTCATGCACAGCGAACGCTATACCATCCCGCAGGCCACGGTGGATGCCGTCCGGGAAGCCCGGGCCAAGGGCGGGCGCATCATCGCGGTGGGAACCACCAGTCTGCGCGCGCTGGAAAGCGCCGCGGCCGACGGCGAGTTGAAGGCGGGATCGGGCGAGACGCGCATCTTCATCACCCCCGGCTACCGCTTCAGGGTGGTGGATGTGCTGCTCACCAACTTCCACCTGCCGCGCTCGACGCTGCTGATGCTGGTGTGTGCCTTCGGCGGAATGGATAAGATGCTGGCCGCATACCGTCATGCGGTCGAACAGGAATATCGCTTCTTCAGTTACGGCGATGCGATGCTGATTGAAAGAGAACAATGAAATTCACCCTACACAATACCTCCGGCGCCGCGCGCCGCGGCACCGTGGAACTGGCGCACGGCAAGGTCGAGACGCCGGCTTTCATGCCGGTCGGTACCTACGGCACGGTCAAGGCCATGTCGCCGCAGGAGCTGAAAGACATCGGTGCGCACATCGTGCTCGGCAACACCTTCCACCTGTGGCTGCGCCCGGGGCTGGAAGTCATCGCGGCGCACGGCGGCTTGCACAAGTTCATGAGCTGGGACGGCCCCATCCTCACCGATTCGGGCGGCTTCCAGGTGTTCAGCCTCGGCGAGTTGCGCAAGATCACCGGCGGCGGGGTGGAGTTTCGCTCCCCCGTCAACGGCGACAAATGCTTCCTGTCGCCGGAAGAATCCATGCGCATCCAGAAGGTACTGAATTCCGACATCGTGATGATCTTCGACGAATGCACGCCGTATCCTGCGGACGAACAGGTGGCGGGTGTGTCGATGCGTCTGTCGTTGAGTTGGGCGGAGCGCAGCAAGAAGGCGCATGAAGGCAACCCCAATGCTTTGTTCGGCATCGTGCAGGGCGGCATGCACGAACATCTGCGCGACGAATCGCTGAAAGGCTTGAAGGACATCGGCTTCGACGGTTTCGCCATCGGCGGACTGTCGGTGGGCGAGCCCAAGGATGACATGCTGCGCATCCTCAAACACACCGCGCCGCAACTGCCAGCGGACAAGCCGCGCTACCTGATGGGCGTGGGCACGCCGGAAGACCTGGTGGAGGCGGTGGGGCAGGGTATCGATATGTTCGACTGCGTGATGCCGACGCGCAACGCGCGCAACGGCCATCTGTTCACCCGTTTCGGCGATGTGCGCATCAAGAACGCACAATACCGCATGGATACGCGCCCGCTGGACGAACGCTGTAGCTGTTATACCTGCCGCAACTTCAGCCGCGCCTATCTGCACCACCTGCATCGTCTTGGCGAGATTCTCGGCGCGCGCCTCAATACCATCCACAATCTGCATTATTACCAGGAACTTATGCGCGATATCCGCGCTGCCATCGAGGCCGGGCGCTATGCCGAGTTCCAGGAGGCGTTCCGTGCGGCACGGGCTGCCGGGGGTAACTGAACGGTCATCTCTTCCGTGTTAGAATGCGCGCCTTTGATTTTTTATAAACCGATTTCCTAAGGAGGAGTAGTCATGGTTTCCATCAGCGAATTGTTCATCAGTAATGCATATGCAGAAGGTGCAGCAGCAGCCCCGCAGGGCGGCGGTTTCCTGGAGTTCCTGCCCCTGATCGCCTTGCTGGCGGTGTTCTATTTTCTCATCCTGCGCCCGCAACAGAAGCGTGCCAAGGAACACAAGGCTCTGATGGAAGCGCTGCAGAAGGGCGACGAAGTCGTCACAGTTGGCGGCGTGCTGGGCAAAGTGACCAAGGTCGGTGAAGAGAACGTCGCCATCGAGGTCGCCGACAACGTCGTTATGCAAGTGCAAAAGATGGCGATCCAGAACGTCCTGCCCAAAGGCACGATCAAGTCGATCTGAGCCGCGTGATTCCCTTCTGCCGCAAGCCAAGGTGCTGAAATGAACCAATATCCGCTCTGGAAATACCTGCTGATCCTGTTCGTGCTGGTGATGGGTCTGGTCTATACCCTGCCCAACTTCTACGGCGAGTCGCCCGCGGTGCAGGTGTTGCCGCTGCGTTCCAGCCTCAAGGCGGACACGGCACTGCTGGCCCGGGTGGATGAGGTGCTGAAGGCGGCGCAGCTGGCGCCCGAAGTGGTTTCGCTGGATGCCACCAGCGTCAAGGCGCGTTTCGCCGATACCGACACCCAGTTGAAGGCCAAGGATGTGTTGCAGACGCAACTGGGCGAAGACTATATGGTGGCGTTGAACCTGTTGTCGCGTTCGCCACAGTGGCTGCCCGACTACTTCTATGCCTTGCCGATGTATCTGGGGCTGGACTTGCGCGGCGGCGTGCATTTCCTGATGCAGGTGGACATGAAGGGCTCTCTGGACAAGGCGCTGGAATCGTCTTCCGGCGATATCCGCAGCACACTGCGCGAAGCGAACATCGCCTACTCCGGCGTGAGCCGCGACGGCAGCATCGTCATCACCAAGTTCCGCGATGCCGATGCGCGCAGCAAAGGCGAGGAAGAACTCAAGCAGCGTTTCAGCGGGCTGGAATTCAACAGCAGTGAAGCGGGCGGGGACTTTCTGTTGCATGGCCGTCTCAAGCAGCAGGAACAATTGCGCATCCAGGAAGCGGCGATCCAGCAAAACCTGACCACCCTGCGCAACCGCGTCAACGAATTGGGCGTGGCCGAGCCGGTGATCCAGCAGCAGGGCGCGGACCGCATCGTGGTGCAACTGCCCGGCGTGCAGGACACGGCGCGAGCCAAGGAGATCCTCGGTCGCACCGCCACGCTGGAAGTGCGTCTGGTCGACGACGAGCACCAGATCGGTTCGGGTGCGGCCGCGCCGTTCGGCACCGAGATATTCAAGGACAGCGACGGTTCACTGTTGCTGGTGAAGAAGAGCGTGATCCTGACCGGCGACAGCATCGACGATGCTCAGCCCGGTTTCGACAGCCGCAACAACGAACCGGCCGTGCATATCAACCTGGACGCCAAGGGTGCGCGCAAGTTCAAGGACGCGACGCGCGAGAACGTCGGCAAG
>DMCN01000110.1:0-220 GCA_003445795.1 Gallionellaceae bacterium | reverse complement strand
CATCGAAGAGCGCACCATCGGCCCCAGCCTGGGGGCGGACAACATCAAGCGCGGTTTCGATTCGACCAAGATCGGTTTCATCGCCATCGCCATCTTCATGATCGTGTATTACCTGATGTTCGGTACCGTGTCGGTGCTGGCGCTGGGCGCGAACCTGCTGCTGCTGATCGCCTTGCTGTCGATGATGCAGGCCACGCTCACCCTGCCCGGTATGGCGGGT
>DMCN01000105.1 GCA_003445795.1 Gallionellaceae bacterium | reverse complement strand
TCCCGCCTATCGCAAAGCCGCGGAAGCGCGCGGCTTGCAGGTGGTGCAGAGCCGTACCTTTCCCAGCATGGTGGCGCACGGCGAACAGGTATCGCTGAGCGAGATTCAAGCGGTGGAAAAGGGCTATCCCCTGCGCGGCGAGATCGAGATCGACGACGGCAGCGTGCATGTGGCACAGGCCATTCCCGCGCGCGGCACGGTATGGGCGGACGAGCGACTGTTGCGCCGCCTTGATGTGCAGGCCGGGGATGAGGTGGGGATAGGCGCACGGCGCTTTGCCGTGGCGGCGATCGTTGTGAAGGACATCGACCAGTCCATCGGTTTCTCCAGCTTTGCGCCGCGCGTGCAGATGAATGATGCCGATCTGGCGTCCACCGGCTTGCTGCAGCAAGGCAGCCGCCTTTCGTATCGTCTGATGATCGCGGGCGATGCCGTCCAGGTGAAGTTGTTGCGCACAGAACTGGAGCCAGGACTGTCCGGAAACGAAAAGATGGAAGACGTGCGCGATGCGCGTCCCGAGATACGCACGGCGCTGGAGCGCGCCGAACATTTCCTCGGTCTCGCCGCACTCACTGCGGCGATCCTGGCGGGCGCGGCGATGGCGCTGGCAGCGAGGCGTTTCGTGCTGCGTCATCTGGACGGCTGCGCGGTGATGCGCTGTCTCGGCGCGCAGCAGGGGCAGGTGCTGTGGCTGTTCCTGTACCAATTCATTTTGCTCGGTGTGGTGGCGGTGCTGCTGGGCGGTTTGCTGGGTTATGCCACGCAGGCGGTTCTGGTCGAGAGCATCGCTGCCATGCGGAATGCGAGTCTGCCGCAACCCGGTGTGTTGCCCTTGCTCAAGGCGGCCGCCAGCGGCTTTGCCTTGTTGCTTGGCTTCGCCTTCCTGCCCTTGCTGCAATTGCGCAGGGTGTCGCCGTTGCGCGTGCTGCGCCGCGAGATGGGTTCACCCGAGGTCAGCGGCTGGTTGATCTACGGGCTGGCGGTCGCCGTACTGGCGCTGCTGTTTCTGTGGCATGCCGGTTCGCTCAAGCTGGGCCTCGCGGTGTTGGGCGGTTTGCTTGCTGGGTTGCTGGTGTTCGGCTGGCTGGCCTGGCTGCTGCTGCACGGCCTGGCGCGCAACTCGTTCTACTTCCAGTCGCAGTGGCGGCATGCCTTCAATAATCTTGCGCGCCACGGGCGCAGCGCGGCGGTGCAAGTGGTGGCGCTGAGTCTGGGTGGCATGGCCTTGCTGGTGCTGACGCTGGTGCGAGCCGATCTGCTGGAAGCCTGGCAGGGCAAGCTGCCGCCGGANNTGCTGCTGCTGACGCTGGTGCGCGGCGACCTGCTGCAAAGCTGGCAGGGCAAGCTGCCGCCGGATACGCCCAACCGTTTCGTGGTGAACATCCAGTCCGATCAGGTTCAGCCGGTGCAGGATTTTTTTGTGCAGCAGTCTTTGCCGTCGCCTGAGTTGCAACCCATGGTGCGCGGCAGGTTGGTCGCTATCAATGATCGTACCGTCAGCGGCGACAGTTATCCCGATCCGCGTGCGCGCGGGCTGGTGGAGCGCGAGTTCAATCTTTCTTACATGGAGCAGATGCCGGGTTGGAACGAACTGGTGTCCGGAAAGTGGTGGGGCAGTTGCGACACGTTACTGGCGAAGCCAGCCGATTGCGGGAGCGGCTGCCAGACCGCCTCACGTGAATTGGAAACATCTGCTTCCCTGTGCAGAGGCGGTCAAGACGGCGCAGGTGAGCTTTCGGTCGAGGAGGGCATTGCCAAGACGCTGGGTATCCATATGGGCGATACCCTGACCTATGACGTAGCGGGCAGCAGCTTCACGGCCAAAGTCACCAGCCTGCGCAAAGTTCAGTGGGATTCGATGCGGGTGAATTTCTTCGTCATCGCCACGCCGGAGCTGCTGCAGGATTTCCCCGCCAGCTATCTGAGCAGCTTCTATCTGCCTACGGACAGAGTGCGCGCCGGGGATGAGCTGTCGCGAGCCTTTCCCAATATCCTGCTGATCGACACCGGTGCGGTGATCGCCCAGGTGCGCGGCATCATGGACCAGATCGCGCAGACGGTGAGCGCGGTGTTCCTGTTCACGCTGCTGACCGGCCTGGCCGTGCTGTACGCCGCTTTGCTGGCCACGCAGGACGAGCGCAGCCACGAGGCGGCCATCCTGCGCACGCTGGGGGCGGATAGCCGCTATCTGCGGCGTCTGCACCTGACCGAATTCGCCGTGCTGGGCGGTCTGAGCGGACTGTTCGCGGCGGCGGGGGCGGTGCTGCTGGGCTGGGTATTGGCGCGTTTCGTGTTGGAGATACCTTACCAGGCCAACCTCTCGGTCTGGCTCATCGGGGTGCTGGGCGGCATGGCGGTGGTGATGCTGGCCGGGTGGCTGGCGACCCGCAAGCTGTTGCTGCGGCCCCCTCTTCGCATTCTCGCGGCAGATTAATGGCTTACGCTTGACGCGGCGCCGAATATCCCTATAATGCGCCCCTCCCTGAAAAAGGGAGTTTTCACCCTTGCTCCACCGTCCATCAATGTCGGGGGGCTTTAATCCACAAGGAGATGTAATGCGACACTACGAAATCGTATTTATCGTGCATCCCGATCAGAGCGAGCAAGTGCCCGCGATGGTTGAGCGTTATCGCACGTTGGTGACCAGCAAGAACGGTCACATCCACCGTCTGGAAGACTGGGGCCGCCGCCAGCTGGCATACCCGATCCAGAAGATCCACAAAGCACATTACGTGCTGATGAATATCGAAGTCGACCAGCCCACGCTGGACGAGCTCGAGCACGCATTCAAGTTCAACGACGCCGTATTGCGCCACCTGACCATCAAGACCAAGGCTGCAGTTGTTGTGCCTTCCGCCATGATGAAGGAAGAGAAGTCGCGTTCGTTCGGCAGCGATGCAGCAGCACCGGCTCCGGTAGCAGAAGCTCCGGCAGCGGCAGCGTAAGCAGGGATTGAGCAGCAACCGTTGTGTGATTGAAGGGGAAGTGATCGAGTCGGAAGGCTTGAGATACACCCCGGCAGGTTTGGCGAGAGTGGCGTTCAAATTGCGCCATACCTCGATGCAGCAGGAAGCAGGGATGCAACGCCAGGTTCAGTGTGTGGTAACTGCACTGGCACTGGGCGAAGCGGCACAGCAAGTCAGCCGTTTGCAACCCGGACAGACGGTGAGAGCCGAAGGTTTCCTGGCGCAGCGCAGCCTCAAGATCGCGCAACTGGTTTTGCACATTGATAACGTTACATTGAGATAGAGGAGCACAACATGGCTCGTGTATTTAAAAAGAAAGATGACAAGAAGAACAACGCTTCGCGTCAACTGTTCAAGCGCCGCAAATTCTGCCGCTTCACCGCCGAGAAGATCGCGGAAGTGGATTACAAGGACATCAACATCCTCAAGGAATTCGTCACCGAGAACGGCAAGCTGATCCCGGCGCGTATCACCGGTACCAAGACCCGCTTCCAGCGCCAACTGAGCGTAGCAGTGAAGCGCGCACGCTTCCTGGCGTTGCTGCCTTACACCGATTTGCACTAAGGAGTAGACCATGCAAGTTATCCTGATGGAAAAAGTGATCAACCTCGGCCAACTGGGCGACGTGGTCAAAGTGAAGAACGGTTTCGCGCGCAATTTCCTCATCCCGCAAGGCAAAGCCAAGCGTGCGACGGAACACAACGTGGCGGATTTCACGGCACGTCGTGCTGAACTGGAAGCGGCTGATGCAGCCAAGCTGGTCGATGCACAGGCTCGCGGCGCCAAGCTGGAAGGCCTGACCGTACAGATCGTGCAAAAGGCCGGCGTGGACGGCAAGCTGTTCGGTTCCGTGACCAATGCGGACATCGCAGCCGCACTGGTCGCCCAAGGGCACCAGGTCGAAAAGGGCCAAGTGCGCATGGACACCGGTCACCTGAAGCAGATCGGCGATCATCCGATCAGCATTGCGTTGCATCCGGACGTGGTCGTGAACGTGACTATCTCGGTGCTGGGCGAGCAGTAATCCAGTGTTGTCATGTAGTTAAGAAAAAGGGCTGGCGACAGCCCTTTTTTGTTTTCTGAAAAGTGTAGAATTCCCTTCCCGAAATTTGCGGTCACATCATGCAAAATTTTTCCGCTCCCGATTCCCAGCTCGAAGCCCTGAAACTTCCGCCTCATTCTGTAGAGGCGGAACAGTCGGTGCTGGGCGGCATCCTGCTCGACACCAGTGCCTGGGACAAGGTCGCCGATCTGTTAAGCGAGAGCGATTTCTACCGCCACGAGCACCGCCTGATCTGGCGCCACATCGGACGCCTGACCGAACATGCACATCCGGTGGATGTCATAACTTTGGCCGAATCGCTGGAAAGCAATGCCGAACTGGAGAAGGCGGGCGGGCTGGTGTATCTGGGCACGCTGGCGCAGAACGTACCGTCTGCCGCCAACATCCGCCGCTACGCCGAGATCGTGCGCGAACGCGCCATCATGCGCAAACTCGTTGAGGTGGGCAGCGACATCGCGACCAGTGCCTACAATCCGGGCGGGCGCTCCGCAGGCCAGTTGCTGGATGAGGCGGAAAGTCGCGTGCTTGAGATCAACGAAGAGGGAGAGCGGGGCAGCCAGGGCTTTGTGGGCATGCCGCCGCTGCTGACGCAGGTGGTCGAGCGCATCGAGACTCTGTACGGGCGCGACAACCCCAGCGATGTGACGGGTACGGCTACCGGATTTGCGGATCTGGATCGCATGACTTCCGGTCTGCAGCCAGGCGACCTGGTCATCGTGGCCGGCCGTCCCAGTATGGGCAAGACCGCTTTCTCCATCAATATCGCAGAGAATGTTGCTTTGGAAGGCAAGCCGGTGGCGATCTTCAGTATGGAAATGGGCGGCGCTCAACTGGCGATGCGCATGATCGGTTCCGTGGGGCGGCTCAACCAGCACACCTTGCGTACCGGCAAGCTGGAAGACGAAGACTGGTCGCGTATGACCCATGCCCTGGGGCTGCTCAACGATGCGCCGATCTTCATCGACGAGACACCGGGCCTGAACGCACTGGAGTTGCGCTCGCGCACGCGCCGATTACACCGGCAGCATAACGGTCTTGGTCTGGTGGTCATCGACTATATCCAGCTCATGTCTTCACCCGCCGGCAAGGCGAGCGAGAACCGCGCCACAGAGATTTCCGAGATATCCCGTTCGCTTAAATCGCTGGCCAAGGAATTGCACGTGCCGGTGATTGCGTTGTCGCAGCTCAATCGTAGCTTGGAGCAGCGACCGAACAAGCGCCCGGTCATGTCCGACCTGCGCGAATCCGGCGCCATCGAGNNCAAGCAGCGTAACGGCCCGATCGGTGCGGTAAGGCTCACTTTCCGCGGCGAGTACACCAGATTTGAAAACCATGCCTCAGCTCAGTATTGAGCTGAGGCATGGTTTCGGTGAAGGCTAACCTGCGAAGCAGGTTAAGCCGTAACCAAAACTTCCTTAAAGCAGTATCAATAAAAACCAGCATTAATTTGTTGGCGCTCCCGACCCGTTCGGTTACAATGCGCGTCCTTTTACAGGCGCGTAGCTCAGCTGGTTAGNNCACCTTGACATGGTGGGGGTCGTTGGTTCGAGTCCAATCGCGCCTACCAATTTCCCGAGTTGTCCCGACATTCTTCCGAGAAATGCCATGTTCACATTGAGCCTGCATGGAGAAGAAGGTACCCAGGCCCTGCTGCAATCGGGCTATTCCTATTGCCTCGTCGTTCGTTCCGAATCCCAGCGTTCCGCCTTGCTCAAGAATCTGGGCGAGCAGACGGGTGTTGTCATCGTTCCGCACAACGGCGGCCTGATCAGCAACCTTCGGGTGTGGGAGAACATCGTCCTGCCGGTGCAGTATCATGGCATCGAGGTCGCCGGAAAACTCGAAGACAACGTGGCGCAGCTGCTGGTCCAGTGCGGTCTGGAGGATGAGGCTGCGGTGTCCGAGCTGCTGCTCAAGCTGCCCGACCAGTTGTCGCTGTACGAGAAACGGCTGGTCAGTTTCGTACGTGCCATGCTGATGAGCCCCGAACTGATCATTTACGATTCCATGCTGGAAGGGCTGTCGCGCAAGGAGCTGGCGCGGGCGGTCGGATTCGACAGGGTATTCCGTTTATACTTCCCGTTCCGGACATCGGTGCTGGTCAGTTTCGAGGAATATCGCGACAAGGACAACCCGAAGCAGCTCGTGATCCAGTTATAAGAAGACATTCGACATGAAGTTGCCCAATTACAACCAGAGATTGCTGAGCATGGAGACGCGCACAAAGCGCTTCATGCTGGGCGCGGTCGCCGTCATGCTGCTGGTGCTGGCGATGATTGCCGCCAAACAGGATTATTTCAGCCGCAGCACCGCAATCTATTTCTTCACGCCCAATGCGCAGGGGCTGAGCAAGGGTATGGCGGTCAAGTTCATCGGTTTCAAGGTGGGCAGCGTAAAAGAGATCAATATGGAGCCCAATGCCACGGTGCGGGTGAAGGTGTCGCTGGACGACGAATACGTGCATCTGATCGGGCAGGACGCCAAGGCCAGGCTGGTCAAGGAAGCGCTGGTCGGCGAGAGCGTGGTGGAGATCATTCCCGGTTCGCAGCAGGTCAGGCAGGTATCGCAGAACAGCGTGCTCGAATTCGAGCGCGGGCAGGATGCCAGCACGGTGGTCGAGAATCTGGCGTCGCAATTGCAACCCATTCTGAGCGATATCCACCAGATCACTTCCTCGGGTGACATCCAGCAGACGCTGAAGAACCTGAACCAGGCATCGGGCACTTTCCGCCAGACAGTGAATGAGTACACCCAGCTTGGTGCCAACGGCAACAAGGCGATGGAGCACATCAATTCCAGCATGGAGACGCTGGACAAGGCCATCCCCAAGCTGGTGGACAAGGCCGATGCCACACTGGACAACGTGCAAGCCGCGACGGCCGACATCAAGAAGATCACCAGCGATTCCGCCGGCGAGATCCCCTCGCTGGTACGCAACGCCAATGCACTGGTGCAGGACGGTCAGGAGACGCTGGGCGGCGTGAAGCGATCCTGGCTGCTCAACAGTCTGTTCACCGCACCCGAGGAACAATCCCTGCCGGTGGACGGTTACGTCGCGCCGACGCAGCCGTGACGGGAGAATAGCTTGGGCGCCCGTTCAACCGTCTCAATCCTGTGCAGCCTCGTGTTGCTGACCGCCTGCGGCACTGTGGACGAAGTTCGCAGTGCGCGGCTGGAACAGGCTACCGAATTCAACCAGCGCGGACAGCGCGCATTCCAGCGCGGCGAGTATCAGGCTGCCGCGACTCTTTACGAACAGGCCCTGCAGATCGATGTCGCCATCGAGAACGAGAGCGGCATCGCCATCAATACCCTCAATCTCGCGCGCGTGAACCAGGTGCTGGGCAAGACCGCACTGGCTCAGCGTCTGCTTGACCACCTGCTGGAAGACAAGGCATTACGCTATGCACCGGCTCATCTGGCCGAAGCGGCGGCGCAGAAAGCCCTGCTGCGCTTGCAGGAGAACGACACGGCGGGCGCCGCGCTCTGGGCTGACAAGGCGGGAGCCTACTGCGAATCGGATTGCCGCATCGCCGGCGTGATCGACAACGTGCGTGCCGGTATCGCCCTGCGCGCGAACGACGCCGACAAGGCCCTGCAGTTGAGTGAACGAGCGCTGTCGGCGAACAGCGACGTGCCGCTGGAGCGCGCCAACGCGCTGCGGCTGATGGCGTCGGCCAAGCTGATCAAGAACGAAGCCGCTGCCGCATTGAGCCTGGCCGAAGAGGCGCTGGTCATCGACAAGTCGCTGGGCCTGCCGGAGAAGATACGCCAGGACCTGCTGTTGTCGGCACAGGCGCACGAGAAGCTGGGGCAAGCAGAACTTGCGGTGCAATGCCGCGACCGCGCGGCACGCATCGCCGCGACCGCGCTGAAGTGAGGGCGCGATGGAGACGCTGAAACGGCTGCACGATCCCAAAGTCAGAATGCTGCTGGGCTTGTTCGTCTGCCTGCTTGTGGCGGTATCGCTGCATGCTACGCATACGGGTGAGTGGCTGAACCGCAAGCTGCTGGATGACCAGTTCGCCCTGTTGCACCGTTACGATGCGCATCCGGTGCAGAACGATGTCGTCATCGTCGGCATCGACGACGCTTCCTATAAGGCATTCAAGGAACCTTTCGCCCTGTGGCATCCGCATCTGGGCAAGTTCCTGCAGGCGATGGCGGTCGCGAAGCCTGCCGTGCTCGGCCTGGATATCGTATTGCCGGCGCGTTCCTACGAGTTTCTGATCCCGCAGTATGACCAGAGCCTGCTGCACGGCTTGCGCACGGCCAGGGCGCAGGTCCCGCTGGTGTTGGCGCAGACGGTGGAAGTCAGCGGTGTTTTCCGCAGTGTCTACGAGCCCTTCGTGACCGCTTCCGGCGGGGACACGCTGGGTTCGGTGCTGGTCTGCGCTGACGACGACGGCTTGGTACGCCGCTTCGACCCGAACATGTGCACGGTGAATGCGCAGGGCACGATGTTCGTCGACAAGATGGCCACCCACCTGAGTGGTGCGCGCATGGGGCCGGGGATGGTAGATTTTGCCGCGGGCGAGAAGTTCGAATACATCCCCTTCAACAAGGTGCTGGAATGGCAGGCGCAGTCGAATACCGAACAGCTGGTGCGCACCTTCGGCGGCAAGCCGGTGATGCTGGGAGTCGTCTCGTCGCTGGCCGAGCGGGTGAATTCGCCCGTGCCGCTGGCGGCATGGGATCCGTTCCGGAACCGTGTTCCCGGTGTGTTGATGCAGGCGCAGATGCTGCGCTCGATGCTGGATGGCGGCCTGATCCGCGAAGCCGACCGTCGTGTCGTACTGCTGCTGACATTGTGTGCCGCACTGTTCTGGCTGGGCCGCATCGGCTGGCTCAAGCTGGTTGCGGTGCTCGTTTTTCCGCTGTTGCTGTCGTTCTTCTCCACCTGGTTGCTGGGGCACGGTGTGTATCTGCCGGCCGGCGGGATATTGTTTGCCGGACTCTTCGCCTTCCTGGCGCGGCTGGCCTATGAAGGCGTGCAGTTGGTGCAGCAGCGCAACTGGTTGCGCGTCACCTTCGGCAGCTATGTCAGCCAAGAAGTGCTGCAGGAGATCATGGCGGGCAACATCCATTCCGGGCTGGACGGGGCGCGTATCCGACTGTGCATCCTGTTTGCCGATATCCACGGCTTCGGCGCGCGCAGCGAGAACCGTCCACCGCAGGAAGTGGTCGCCTTGCTCAACGATTATTTCTCCGACATGACCGTTGCCATCCACCAGCACAGGGGCACGGTGGACAAGTTCATCGGCGACGGCATCATGGCGTTCTTCGGTGCGCCGCAGGTGCTGGAATGCCCGGAGAAGAACGCGCTGGAGGCGGCACAGGAGATGCTGTTGCGTCTGCGCCATGTCAATGAGCGCCTGCAGGAGAAGGGCATTGCGCCGATCGAGATCGGTATCGCTTTGCATGTGGGCGAGGTCGTCATCGGCCATATCGGTTCTGCCATGCGGCACGAATACACAGTCATCGGCGATGCGGTAAGTCTCACCGCCAAGCTGGAGGATCTGACCAAGACCTTGAACTATCCCGTGGTGTGTACGGCCGCCGTGGCAAAAGCGGTGGAGCACTCCGGCGGCCTGAGCGATTGCGGCGAACAGAGCGTGAAAGGCGGCATGCTCCACGTCTACGGTTGGAAGCCGCCCCTGCTGGCCGAGAACTGATGGCCGCGCTCTGGAACAGATTGGTGGCAGTGCTGAAGATGACGCAGATGCGCCAGTCGGTGTCCGGCGCGCTGCGATTGCTGTGGTATGCCTTTACCCATATGCGCGTGCTGCGCATCGCCCCCGTCAACGCCGTGTTCCATCGCCAGATATTCTTCACCGGCGTCGAAGCCCTGGGCATTGTCGCCGTATTCGGTTTGCTTAGTGGTGCGCTGGTCATCACCCAGATCACCTCGCTGGTCGGCGGCGACAGCGAGCTGACGGTGAAGATCCTGATCTGGACGGTGGTGCGCGAAGTCGGCCCGCTGTTCGCCGCCATCATCATCATCGCGCGCAGCAGCGCCGCCATCGCCTCCGAACTGGCGCTGATGAAGACGCGCAACGAGATGACCAGCCTGAGCCGCATGGGCATTCCGCCGCAGGACTACCTGCTGGTGCCGCGCATCTTCGGCGTGACGCTGGCGGTGTTGGCGCTCACCATCTACTTCCAGGTCGTCGCCATCGGCGGCGGGCTGGCGATCAGTGCCATGTTCCAGAACGTTTCCTATCTCGACCAGGTCGGGCGTTTCCTGCAGACCGTCAAACTGGCCGAATTCGCCGTGGTCGCCTTCAAGGGTTGCCTGTTCGGCCTCGCCATCTCCACCATCTCCTGCTACAACGGCATGCAAGCCCAGCCCTCGGTGACCGAAGTCCCCAAGGTCGCCATCAAGGCGGTTTTGCAAAGCCTGCTGTTCGTATTCACCCTGGATGCGCTGATCGCCTACCTCGGCATGGCGGAGTGAGTTGCGCTATACTGCGCGCCCGTTTGGCGCAGGGTTGCGCCTTTGAAATATGAAGTGCGGCGGTCGCCGCATTTGTTTTTAGCAGAGTGGACGAAATGCCTGTCATTACCCTACCGGATGGTTCGCAACGCAGTTATCCCAACCCCGTGACCGTGGCCGAGGTTGCGCTGAGCATTGGCGCCGGTCTGGCGCGTGCCGCGCTGGCAGGCAAGGTCGATGGCGTGCTGGTGGATACCTCGCACCTCATTTCCGCCGATGCCAAGCTGGCCATCATTACCGACAAGGACGAGGACGGCGTCGATCTGATCCGCCATTCCACGGCGCACTTGCTGGCTTATGCGGTGAAAGAGCTGTTCCCCGAGGCACAAGTGACCATCGGTCCGATGATCGAAAATGGCTTCTATTACGACTTCGCCTATTCGCGCCCGTTCACGCCGGAAGACTTGGCCGCCATCGAGAAGCGCATGGCGGAACTGGCCAAGAAAGACTTGCCCGTAACGCGCAAGGTATTGCCGCGCGACGAGGCCGTGGCCTATTTCAAATCCATAGGCGAAAAATACAAGGCTGAACTGATTGAGTCTATTCCTGCCGACCAGGATGTGTCGTTGTACAGCGAGGGCGAGTTCACCGACCTGTGTCGCGGCCCGCACGTGCCTTCGACCGGCAAGCTCAAGGCGTTCAAGCTGATGAAGGTGGCCGGTGCCTATTGGCGCGGTGATTCCAAGAACGAGATGCTGCAGCGTATTTACGGCACGGCCTGGGCCAAGAAGGAAGACCTGGAAGCCTATCTGACTCGTTTGGAAGAGGCGGAAAAGCGTGACCACCGCAAGATCGGCAAGCAGCTCGATCTGTTCCACATGCAGGACGAAGCGCCGGGTCTGGTCTTCTGGCACCCCAAGGGCTGGGCGATGTGGCAGGTGGTCGAGCAGTACATGCGCCGCGTGTATCGCGACAACGGCTACCAGGAAATCCGCTGTCCGCAGATCATCGACCGCGTGTTGTGGGAAAAATCCGGCCATTGGGAGCACTTCAAGGCCGGCATGTTCACCACCGAGTCGGAAAAGCACGAATACGCGATCAAGCCGATGAACTGCCCGGGCCATATCCAGGTGTTCAACGCGGATCTGCGTTCCTATCGCGAGTTGCCGCTACGCTACGGCGAATTCGGCTCCTGCCACCGCAACGAACCATCCGGCGGATTGCACGGCCTGATGCGTGTGCGCGGTTTCGTGCAGGACGATGGCCACATTTTCTGCTCCGAAGGCCAGATCGAGTCCGAAGTGACGGCGTTCAATGCGCTGGTGCTGAAGGTTTACAAGGATTTTGGTTTCCACGATGTGGCGGTCAAGCTGGCGCTGCGCCCGGAAAGCCGGGTTGGTTCCGACGAGATTTGGGATAAATCCGAGGAAGCCTTGCGCGCGGCATTGCGTGCTTCAGGCATGGAATGGGTGGAATTGCCGGGCGAAGGCGCTTTTTACGGTCCCAAGATCGAGTTCCATATTAAGGATGCCATCGGCCGTTCCTGGCAGTGTGGCACCATCCAGGTGGACTTTTCCATGCCGGGTCGTCTGGGCGCCGAGTTCGTGGACGAGGACAACAGCCGCAAGGTGCCGGTGATGCTGCACCGGGCGATTCTGGGCTCTTTGGAGCGTTTCATCGGCATTCTGGTGGAAAACCATGCTGGCGCCCTGCCTTTATGGCTGGCGCCGGTGCAGATGGTGGTGATGAATATCTCGCAGGCGCAGGAGGAATATGCCGGAAAAGTGGCGGAAACCCTGCGTTCCTCAGGATTCAGGGTGCAATCGGATTTGCGCAATGAGAAGATTACCTATAAAATCCGCGAACATAGCTTGCAGAAGTTGCCTTACCAGCTAATTATTGGCGACAAGGAAGTGGCTGCAAGTCTCGTTGCCGTGCGATCCCGAACAGGTGAAGACCTTGGGCAGATGTCGGTGGAAGCGCTGATTCAGCGCTTGAATGCCGAGCTGCACGTGGATGGCGCGGTTTAATTTTTTAATGGAGAAATTGCAATAGCACAGGATAAGTCGCAGCGTATCAATGAGCAGATTACAGCACCGCAGGTGCGGCTCATCGGCGCGGAGGGAGAACAGCTTGGTGTCGTGGCAGTTGCGGAAGCACTGCGTCTGGCGGATGAAGCGGAACTGGATCTGGTGGAGATCGCGCCTTTGGCCGAACCGCCCGTTTGCCGGATCATGGATATCGGTAAATTCAAATACGCGGAAGCCAAGAAACAGCACGAAGCCAAGCTTAAACAGAAACAGGTTCAGATCAAAGAGATCAAGTTCCGTCCGGGTACGGATGAAGGCGACTACAACATCAAGTTGCGTAACCTGATCAAATTTCTGGCCGACGGCGACAAGACCAAGATCACATTGCGTTTCCGCGGTCGCGAGATGGCGCACCAGGAGATCGGCATGAAGCTGATTGAGCGCATCAAGGCGGATCTGGACGAACATGGCATGGTCGAGCAGTTCCCGAAGATGGAAGGCCGTCAGATGGTGATGGTGATCGGGCCGAGAAAGAAATAGGTTTTTGCATCGCAGCGGAGCAAGGGACTCGCCGCAGCGGTGGTAGTAAAAAGAGTCCCGTATAAGTGGTTCCGGGTTTTCAAGTGTTCCTGTCAGGGACCTCCCGGCGTCATCAAATAAATGGAGTCGTTATGCCAAAGATGAAAACCAAAAGCGGTGCGAAAAAACGCTTCAGCGTCCGCGCCGGTGGCAGCATCAAGCGCGGTCAAGCGTTCAAGCGCCACATCCTTACCAAGAAAACCACCAAGAACAAGCGTCAACTGCGTGGCTCTACCGGTGTCCATGAAACCAACACGGCGTCCGTTCGCGCCATGATGCCTTACGCATAAGGAGTAGAAAATGCCAAGAGTTAAACGTGGTGTAACGGCGCGCGCGCGCCATAAGAAAGTTCTCGACAAGGCCAAGGGTTACCGCGGTCGTCGCAACAGTGTCTATCGCATCGCCAAAGAAGCGGTGATGAAGGCCGGTCAGTATGCTTACCGTGACCGTCGTCAACGCAAGCGTCAGTTCCGCACATTGTGGATCGCCCGTATCAATGCGGCTGCACGCGAGCAAGGCATGGCGTACAGCGTGTTCATGAACGGCCTGAAGAAGGCAATGATCGAGATCGACCGCAAGGTGCTGGCCGATTTGGCCGTGTTCGACAAGGCTGCGTTCTCGCAGATCGTCGCACAAGCCAAAGCCAGCCTCGGCGCGTAATTTCGGCGCAATATAAAAAAGGAGGCTTAATGCCTCCTTTTTTGTTTCAAGATCCGGACAATGCAAGAACTACAAAAAATTCTCGATGACGCACTGCAAAGCTTCGCCGCGATAGAAGACGCGGCCGAGCTGGAAAACGCCAAGGCACGTTATCTTGGCAAGGAAGGCAGCCTGACCGGCCTGTTGAAAGGTCTGGGCAAGCTCTCCGCCGAAGAACGTCCCGCCGCCGGTGCGCGCATCAACCAGGTCAAGCAGCAGATCGAAGCCGCGCTGAATGTGCAGCGTGAAGCGATCCAGAATCGTGCCTTGAACGCCAAGCTGGCAGCCGAGTCGCTGGATGTGACCCTGCCGGGACGTGGCACTGGCGTGGGCGGTCTGCATCCGGTCACGCGTACGCTGGAACGCATCGAGACCCTGTTCCATTCCATCGGCTACGACGTGGCGGAAGGCCCGGAGATCGAGAACGATTTCTACAATTTCACCGCGCTCAACATCCCCGCCGACCATCCGGCGCGTGCCATGCACGACACTTTCTACATCGACGAGCAGCACGTGCTGCGCACCCACACCTCGCCGATCCAGATCCGCTACATGCAAACGCATATGGAGAAGTACAAGCATCTGGATGCCATGCCGGACATCCGCATCATCGCGCCGGGACGCGTGTACCGCGTCGATTCCGATGCCACCCATTCGCCCATGTTCCATCAGGTCGAAGGCCTGTGGGTAGGCGAGAAGGTCAGCTTCGCCGACCTGAAAGGCGTGATCGCCGACTTCCTGCAGAACTACTTCGAGACCGAAGACATGCAGGTGCGTTTCCGTCCCTCGTTCTTCCCGTTCACCGAGCCTTCGGCCGAGATGGATATGAGTTGGAAGGGCGGCTGGCTGGAGATCGGCGGCTGCGGCATGGTGCATCCGAATGTGCTCAAGCATGTCGGTATCGACAGCGAAAAATACATCGGCTTTGCCTTCGGCATGGGTGTGGAGCGCTTGGCAATGCTGCGCTACGGCGTGAACGACCTCAGGCTGTTCTTCGAGAACGACCTGCAATTCCTGAAACAATTTAACTGATATGCAATTCTCCGAATCCTGGTTGCGTACTTTCGTGAATCCATCGCTTTCGAGCGAGGAGTTGTCGCATCTGTTGACCATGGCCGGGCTGGAAGTGGAGGAGATGACGCCTGTCGCACCTGCTTTCGAGAAGGTCGTCGTGGCGCAGGTTCTGAGCAAAGACAAGCATCCCGATGCCGACCGTCTGAATGTGCTTACGGTGAACGTCGGGCAGGCCGAGCCGCTGACTATCGTGTGCGGCGCTGGAAATGTGAACGTGGGTATGAAAGCGCCTTGTGCGCTGGTCGGAGCCAAGTTGCCAGGCATCGAGATCAAGCAGGCCAAGGTGCGCGGCATCGCGTCCTTCGGCATGATGTGTTCGGAAAAAGAACTCGGTCTGGCGGAAGAAAGCGCCGGGCTGATGGTGCTGGTTGCCGATGCCGTCGTAGGCCAGAGCATCCGCGAGCATCTCGATCTGGACGATCACCTGATCACACTCAAACTCACACCGAACCGCAGCGACTGCCTGTCGCTGAACGGCATCGCGCGCGAAGTGGCGGCGCTGACCGGTGCGACATTGCATGCGCTTCCGCAAGCCGCCTTCAAGCAAGCCGGCAAGGAAAGCCGCAAGGCCAAGCTGTCTGCCTCGGCAGCCTGCCCGCGTTACACGGGTCGCGTGATCTCCGGCGTGAACGCCAAAGCGACGACTCCTGTCTGGATGGTTCAGCGCCTGCAGCGTTGCGGCCTGCGCAGCATCAGTGCGCTGGTGGACGTGACCAATTACGTGTTGCTGGAACTGGGGCAGCCGCTGCATGCTTTCGACCTGAACAAGCTGAACGGCGACATCGACGTGCGTTTTGCGCGCGCCGGAGAAAAGCTGAAACTGTTGAACGAGCAGACCATCGACCTGCAGGACGACATGCTGGTGATCGCCGACGGCAAGGGCCCGGTTGCGCTGGCTGGCGTGATGGGCGGCGCGGACAGCGCAGTGGACGATGCGACCACCGATATCTTCCTGGAGAGTGCCTTCTTTGTGCCGAGCGTGATCGTCGGCAAGTCGCGCCGCCTTGGCTTCAGCTCCGACTCGTCCTATCGCTTCGAGCGCGGCGTGGATTTTGCCGCGACACAGGCAGCGCTGGATCGTGCCACGCAACTGATCCTTGATATCTGCGGCGGTCAGGCCGGCGCGGTGACGGAAGCGCAGGGTGAGTTGCCCGCGCGTCCTCCGGTCAGGCTGCGTGCCTCGCGTGTGTTGCGCGTGCTGGGTGTGGCGCTGAAAGCGGAGGAGATCGCACCGATATTGTCGCGCCTCGGCATGCAGTTCCAGCAGAAAGGTGAAGAGTTCTCGGTGACTCCGCCAAGCTACCGCTTCGATATCGCCATTGAAGAAGACCTGATCGAGGAAGTCGCGCGAGTTTACGGCTACGAGAACATCCGGCCCGCCCCCATCCAGGCGCGCATGACCATATTGCCGCAGGTCGAGGCCGAACGTCCGCTGGCAAAACTGCGCCAGACCATGGTGTTGCGCGATTATCAGGAGACCATCAACTACGCTTTCGTGGAAGCCGAATGGGAGCGCGATCTGTGCGCCAATGCGGAGCCTGTCGCGTTGAAGAACCCTATCGCCAGCCAGATGAGCGTGATGCGCAGCAGCTTGCTGGGCGGTCTGCTCGCGGCATTGCGGACCAATCTGGCACGCAAGCAGCCGCGCGTGCGCTTGTTCGAGATCGGCGGATGTTTTGCTGCAGAAGCGGGCACATACACCCAAAACGAGCGTCTGGCCGGATTGGCTTACGGGGGAGCATCGTCCGAGCAATGGGGCTCGCCCGCCCGCACTGTGGATTTCTACGATGTGAAGGGCGATATCGAAGCCTTGTTCGCGCCGCGCAATTTGAGTTTTCAAGCCGCGCCTTATCCGGCCTCGCACCCCGGACGTTCTGCGCGCATCCTGCTGGATGGGCGTGCCATCGGCTGGATGGGCGAATTGCACCCGCAATGGCAGCAACAATACGATCTGCCGCAGGCTGTGGTGTGGTTCGAGGTCGAACTTGCGGCATTGACCCAGATTGGCGTTCCCAGACTGGCCGATATCTCCAAGTTCCCCCCGGTCAGGCGAGATGTTGCTGTATTGGTTGATGAAAGTGTGACTGTGCAATCGCTGCTGGAAGCGATGCGGGCGGCAAAAGCACCCAATGTGGTCGAGTTGGCCTTGTTTGATGTGTATCGCGGCAAAGGCATGGAGCAAGGCAAAAAAAGCCTTGCATTCCGTGTGTTATTGCAAGATACTCAAAAAACTTTGACTGATAGCGAGATTGAAGAAAATACGTCGTGTCTGGTTGCTGCATTGCAGGGCCAAGGCGCGCAGTTGCGAGTGTAAGAGGAGAATATGACGACATTGACCAAGGCGGAACTGGCCGATCTGCTGTTTGAAAAAGTGGGCCTGAACAAGCGCGAAGCGAAAGACATGGTGGAAGCGTTCTTCGAGGAGATACGCATGCAACTGGAGCAGGGCGAGAGCGTCAAGCTGTCCGGCTTCGGCAACTTCCAGCTGCGCGACAAACCGCAACGTCCCGGGCGTAATCCCAAGACTGGCGAGGAAATCCCGATCACCGCACGTCGTGTGGTGACGTTCCATCCCAGCCAGAAACTGAAGAGCATGGTAGAAAAGACCTATCATGGAACAGCACGTAGCTAATTCAGAACTGCCGCCGATCCCGGCCAAGCGCTACTTCACTATCGGTGAGGTCAGCGAACTGTGCGGGGTGAAGGCGCATGTGCTGCGTTACTGGGAGCAGGAATTCACCCAGCTCAAACCGGTGAAACGCGGTGGCAACCGCCGTTATTACCAGCACCACGAAGTCCTGCTTATCCGCCGTATCCGCGAATTGCTGTACGAGGAAGGTTTCACTATCAGCGGCGCACGCAGCCGCCTGGATCAGCAAGCCATCCGGCATGAAGAGGCCGCTCCGGTCATCGGCAGCGGGTTCGATGCCGCGGTGTTCAAACGCGAGTTGCGCGACATCGTCTCGTTCCTGCGTGCGTGATCTCACACATCACATAAATCCGCTTCAAGGAAAGCCCGACGCTCTGCTATAATCCGCGCCCTCGGGGCGTAGCGCAGCCTGGTAGCGTACTTGGATGGGGTCCAAGTGGTCGGAGGTTCAAATCCTCTCGCCCCGACCAGGAAAATATGAACAGGCCGACTCCGTCGGCCTGTTTCGTTTTGCGAGCCCAAAGGAGGACGCAAGAAGATCATGCAAGATCGCTTCGGACGTTCCATCGATTATCTGCGCATCTCGGTCACCGACCGCTGCGACCTGCGGTGCACCTACTGCATGCCGCAGGGTTTCCACGACTTCGAGGAACCCAAAGACTGGCTGAACTTCGACGAGATCGAACGTGTGGTTGCGGCCTTCGCACGTTTGGGGACATCGAAGATCCGTATCACCGGCGGCGAGCCGCTGCTGCGCCGCGATCTGGCCGGATTGACCGCGCGCTTGGCGCGGACCGCAGGGATCAGCGATCTGTCCCTGAGTACCAATGCCACGCAACTGGCGCAGCATGCCCATGCACTCAAGGTGGCCGGCATCACGCGCCTCAATGTCAGCCTCGATTCACTCTGCGCCGAGCGCATCCATAACATCACCCGGCGCGATGCGCTGCAATCTATCCTCGACGGTCTGCTGGTCGCCAGGGCGGCCGGCTTCCAGCCGATCAAGATCAACATGGTGGTGATGGCAGGGGTCAACGAGGACGAAGTGGTGGATATGGCGACGTTCTGCCTGCGCCACGGTTTCATCCTGCGTCTCATTGAGACCATGCCGATGGGGGAGAGCGGGCGGAATGCCGGCTACGTCGATTTGCAGCCGATTCGCCTGCGTCTGCAGCAGCGTTTCGGACTTATCGATGGCGCGGTGCCGGGCGCCGGACCGGCGCGCTATCTGGTCTCGCCGGACGGCAAACTCAGCATCGGCTTCATCACGCCGATGTCGCAGCACTTCTGCGAGACCTGCAACCGCGTGCGCCTTTCGGTCGATGGCACACTCTATCTCTGTCTGGGGCAGGAGCATAACTTCGAATTGAGGCCGCTGCTGCGCAACGGCATCAGCGATGCGGAACTGGACGCGGCGATACGCGCAGCGATCGAGATCAAACCGGAGCGGCACGAGTTTCGCGAACATCCCGGCAAGGTCATCCGCATCATGTCCGCGACAGGCGGATAAAAAAAAGCCCCGGCATGCCGGGGCTTTTTGTTTGCTGCATAGCGGAAAATTATTTCAGCTTTTCGATACCTAGCATCTTCATGATGCTGCCTTCATAGAACGGCTCGGAAGTGCCCTTCTTCATCTTGCGGATGAAGTA
>DMCN01000096.1 GCA_003445795.1 Gallionellaceae bacterium | reverse complement strand
GTTCGTCCTGAGCCTGTCGAAGGAACGAACGGCGCTCGGATCGGAATATGGTAAGCATTGGTCGTTCATGTTTCGACAGACTCAACACGAACGGTATTTTTTTATGTCCGCAGATAATCCGGCTCATTCGCCATCCACCGCTGCAAGTGCGCCTGTGCCTCCTGCGGAAAATCGCGCAGCATCTCGTCGGCGATGTCGCGCGCCTTGTCGAGCAGTTTGTCATCCTCGCCCAGGTCGGCGAAGCGCAACATCGGCACGCCGCTCTGTCTTGCGCCCAGCAGTTCGCCGGGGCCGCGCAATCTCAGATCCTGTTGCGCGATCTCGAAACCGTCGGTGTTCTCGAAGATGATCTTCAACCGTGCGCGCGCGAGTTCCGATAGCGGTTGCTGGAACAGCAGCACGCACATGCTCTCCGCCGCGCCCCGTCCGACGCGGCCGCGCAGCTGGTGCAGTTGCGCCAGTCCCATGCGCTCGGCGTGGTCGATCACCATCAGGCTGGCGTTGGGCACGTCCACGCCGACTTCGATGACGGTGGTGGCAACCAGCAGCTGCAGCTCGCCGCCCTTGAACGCGGCCATGGTTTGCGCTTTTTCGGCGCTGCTCAGCTTGCCGTGGGCCAGACCGATGCGCAGTTCGGGGAATATCTGCGTGAGCGTGGCATAGGTTTCCAGCGCGGTCTGCAATTGCAGTGCTTCGGATTCGTCGATGAGCGGGCATACCCAATACGCTTGGCGACCTTCCATGCAGGCGGCGCGCACGCGCTCGAACACTTCCTCGCGCCGTGCATCGCTGACCAGTTTGGTGACGATGGGCGTGCGGCCGGGCGGCAATTCGTCGATGACGGAGACGTCGAGGTCGGCGTAGTAGCTCATGGCCAATGTGCGCGGGATGGGGGTGGCGCTCATCATCAACTGGTGTGGTTCGGTGCCTTTGCCGCGCAGCGCCAACCTTTGCTGCACACCAAACTTGTGCTGCTCATCCACGATGACCAAGCCCAGTTTCTTGAACTCGACCGAGGTCTGAAACAACGCATGCGTGCCGATGGCGAGCATGGTGTCGCCGGACGCGATGCGCTCGGCAGCGGCAGTCTTGTCTTTCTTCTTCAAACTGCCAGAGAGCCAGACCGGTTCGATGCCGAGCGGTTTCAGCCAGTCGCGCAACTTTAGAAAATGTTGTTCTGCCAGTATCTCGGTCGGTGCCATGAAGGCGACCTGGTAACCGTTCTCGATGGCTTGCAAGGCGGCGAGTGCGGCGACCACAGTCTTGCCGCTGCCAACATCGCCCTGTAGCAGGCGTTGCATCGGGTGCGGCCGCGCAAGGTCGTTGCTGATCTCGTGCCACACCTTTTTCTGCGCCCCGGTGAGGGCGAACGGCAGGTCCTTCAACAATCCATCGGTGAGATTGTTGTGCGCAACAAGTTTCGGGGCGACGCGCTGGCTGCGTTCGCGGTAATGCACGCGCATGGAGAGTTGCTGTGCCAGCAGTTCGTCGAACTTGATGCGCATCCAGGCGGGATGCGCGCGTTCGAGCAGGGCGTTCTCGTCGATGTTCGGCGGCGGCTGATGCAGCAGCTTCACGCTGGATGCGAACTCCGGCAGGCGCAGGCGTTGCAAGATACTTTCCGGCAGTGTGTCGTCCAGCTCCAGCTCGGTCAATGCGGCATGGATGTATTTGGTCAGCGTGGGCTGCGGCAGTCCTGCGGTGGTAGGATAGACGGGTGTGAGCGCCTGCTTGAGCGGGATGGATTCGCCCGCCACACGACATTTGGGATGCACCATCTCGTCGCCGAAAAAACCCATGCGCGGTTCGCCCAGCGCGCGGATCTTTTTGCCGACGGCGAGCTGTTTCTGCTGGCTGGGATAGAAGTTGAGGAAACGCAGGTAGAGGATATCGCCGCTGTCGTCCTGCAACTGGCACACCAGGCTGCGGCGCGGACGGTACATCACTTCGCTGTGGATGATCTCGCCTTCCACCTGCGCACTCTCACCGGGCACGAGGTCGGCGACGCGGGTGATCTTCGTCTCGTCTTCATAGCGTAGCGGCAGGTGCAGGACGAGATCGAACGGGGTGCGGATGCCGAGCTTGGCGAACTTGCTTTGCGTTACGGGCGGAATCTTCAGCGGCACGGCTAGCTTGCCATGCTGGCGACGCGCTCGTCCGCGATGCGCAGGCGGTCGGCCAGCGTGTACATGAAGGCCTGGATGAAATGCAGCTGGCAGCGGTCGGAGAGCTGGTCGAACTGTTCCGGCTGGATCTTCATTACCGTGATCTCGGTGTTGGAGGTGATGCTGGCCGAGCGCGGCATGTGTTTGCGGTTGGTGTAGGACATCTCGCCGAAACAGTCGCCGCTGCCCAGCGTGCTGAGCAGACGGCTACGTCGGGTGACGCTGACGCCGCCGTCGATCAGGATGTAGAAGGCATCGCCCATCTCGTCTTCGCGGAACAGCAATGTCTTGGCGGGCTGCTTCTGCCATTCGCTCACGCGCAGCACTTCCCACAGTTCGAGGTCGGTGAAGTCGCCGAACAGTTCCAGTTTTCGCAGCGCCTTATATTTCTGGTTCTCGTTGATCTCCAGATCGCTCTTCTCGAAATGGCCGAGCGCGGCCAGCTCGTTGCCGAAGTCGCGCCAGGTGGCATAGCGTTCTTTGGGGTCCTTTTTCAGGGCGAGCATGACGATGCGCTCCAGCTGCGGCGGCAGGTCCTTGCGCAATTTGGTCGGCGCGATCGGCGTCTCATGCATGATCTGCTGGTACAGGTGCGCGAGGTTCTTTGGCGTGTACGGCGACTGGCCGGTGAGCAGACGGTACATCACCACGCCGAGCGAGTAGATGTCGGTCTGGTGCGATACCTCGTCGCCGCGCACCTGCTCGGGCGACATATAGTTGGGAGAACCGACCATGCCCTGCGTGCGCTCCAGATCCAGGCGGATGGCGGCGCCAAGGTCGGAGATCTTGATCTCGTCCGGATTGCACAGCAGCAGGTTGGCGGGTTTGATATCGCGGTGGATGACGCCGTTGAACTGCGCGTAGTTGAGCGCGCGGCAGCACTTGAACATGTACTCGACCACACGATCCAGTGGCAGCAAATTGTCCGGGCGGATGTGCTTCTCCAGCGTGCCGCCGGAGATGTATTCCATCGCGATGTAGCTAATCTCGTCACCGATCACGGCCTCGTAGGTCTTGACGATGTTCGGATGGCTCAGCTTGCCCGCCAGTGCAGCCTCGACTTCGAGCTGCTTGCGGTTCTGTTTGCCCAGGCGTGGGTCGTCGAGGAATTCTGGCTTGATCACCTTGAGTGCGACCTCGCGGTCGGCCGCCGGGTCGTGCGCCAGATAGACCGTGCTGGTGCCACCCTGGCCCAGTTTTCTGAGGATGTGGTATTTGCCGACGTGGGTAGGGATGCTCATCGGGTATGGATCGCTTTCGGCAACATCATTCCTGGAGGAACATCACGCCGTCAGCCTCGACCAGCGCGTTGCGCGGCAGGGAGGCGACGCCAACTGCGGCACGTGCGGGATAGGGCTGGTGGAAATAGGTCGCCATGATCTCGTTCACTTTGGTGAAGTGGGCGAGGTCGGTAAGGAAGATGTTGAGCTTCACCACGTCGTTGAGGCTGCCGCCGGCGGCATCGGCGACTGCGCGCAAGTTCTGGAATACGCGGTGGACCTGCGCCTCGATGCCATCGACCATCTGCATGGTGTTGGGGTCGAGGCCGATCTGTCCGGAAAGATAGACGGTATGGTCGACGCGCACGGCCTGCGAATAAGTGCCGATGGCGGCGGGGGCGTCCGGTGTCTGGATCACGTATTTATTGGACATGATGGGCTCCTTTTGTAGTTGTTCTAGTTGGCGAGCTTGGCGAAACGGTCATCCGCCATCCTGAGACGGTCGGCCATCACGCGCAAGAAGGCTTTGTTGAAATGCAACTGGCAATGGTCGGAAAGTCTGGCGAGCTGCGTTGGCGAGATCTTCAGCACCGTAACTTCGGTGCCGGCTGTCACTGTCGCCGAACGCGCAACGACGCGGCCGCTGATGTAGGCCATCTCGCCGAAGCAGTCGTCGCTGCGGATCACGTTGAGCAGGCGGCCGTTCTTGGTCACGCTCACGCTGCCGCCGATGATGATGTAGAAAGCGTCGCCCAACTCGTCTTCGCGCATCAGCACGGTCTGCGGTGGCTGCTTCTGCCACTCCCCGATGCGCAGTATCTCCCACAGTTCGACATCGGTGAAGTCCTTGAACAACGACATCTCGCGCAGCGTGGTGAACTTCTCGGTCTGGTTGACCTCGATGGCGCTCTGTTCGAAGCGGCCCAGCGCGGAGAGGTCGCTGCCGAAATCCTTCCAGTCCTGGTAGCGCTCCTTCTTGTCCTTGTGCATCGCGCGCAGCACCACATTCTCGAGTTGCTGCGGGATGTCGCTTCTCAAGGAGCGCGGCAGCGGCGGTTCGGTGTGCAGGATCTGCTGGCAAAGGCTGGCCAGGTTCTGCGCGTGATACGGCGCACGTCCGGTGAGCAGGCGGTACATCACCACGCCGAGCGAGTAGATGTCGGTCTGGTGCGTCAGCGTCTCGGCGCGGATCTGTTCGGGCGACATATAGCCGGGCGAGCCGATGTTGCTCACCTGGGTCTGCTCGATGTCCAGCAGCAGGGCGGCACCCATGTCGGAGATCTTGATGTCGCCATCCTCGGTCAGCAGCATGTTGGCGGGCTTGATGTCGCGGTGGATCACGCCGTTGAACTGTGCGTAGTTGAGCGCACGGCAGCACTTGAAGATGTACTCCACCACCTTGTCCATGGGCAGCAGGTTGTTCGGCTCGGAATGTTTCTCCAGCGTGCCGCCGCCGACGTACTCCATCACGATGTAACTGGCCGTGTCGCCGATCAGTGCGTCGTAGATCGCGACAATATGCGGATGCGACAGCTTGCCCACCAGCGAGGCTTCGTTGTCGAGCTGGCGCTGGTACAGCTTGCCCATCTTGGGGTCGCTCAGGATGTCCTGCTTTAGTATCTTGATCGCCACTTCGCGCCTGGCGAAGGGATCGAAGCCGAGGAATACCGTGCTGGTCGCGCCCTGGCCCAGTTTCCTGGTCAGGGTGTATTTGCCCAGATTTTCATTTGGCTTCATCTGCATGCAATCAATTATTGGCGGACCGTCCGGCGCGTTTCTGCCACGTCGTATTGCCGATGACGAACTGCCGCTTGCGGTTGAGTTTCAGGTAGGTGCGGCCGAGATATTCGCCGACCAAGCCGATGCACAGGGTCTGGATGCCGCCGATGAACAATATGGTGGCGATGGTGGAGGCCCAGCCGCGCGGCAGTTCGGGGAACAGCAGTTTCTGTCCGATCACCACGAAGATCATCACCAGGCTCAGCGCGGCCAGTCCGAAACCGGCATAGGTGGCGATACGCAGCGGGAACACCGAGAAACTGGTGGCCATCTTCATCCACAGCGAGAACAGGCGGCCGAAGGTGTAGTTGCTCTCGCCCTCGAAGCGCGCCTGATGTTCGATGTCCACGGTGGTGATCGAGCGCGTCACGTCGAGGATGAGACCGTCGATGTAGGTGTAGGGGCCGTCGTACTGGATGATCTCTTCGACGATCTCGCCGCGCAATCCCTTGAAGGATGAGAGGTACAGGCCCTTGGGCTTGCCGAGCAGCAGCGTTGCCATGCGGTCGTTGAACCAGCTGCCGAGTTTCTTCCACGCCGCATGCTGGCGGTTGAGATAGTGGGTGTAGCAGACGTCGTAGCCGTCGGCGAGCGCCTTGACGATGTCGGCGATGGCCGAGGGGGGGTGTTGCAGGTCATCGTCCATCAGTACGACAAATTCGCCGCCGGCGTTGTGCAGCCCGGCCATGATGGCGTTGTGCTGGCCGACGTTGCGGCGCAGGGTGATGCCTTTGATGAAGTCGTTGGTCTTCGCCAGTTCGCGGATGACATGCCAGCTGTTGTCCGGGCTGCAGTCGTTGACCAGGATCAGTTCGAATTTTCCGGTCAGTCCTTCCGTTTGCATCTCGGCGGCGATCGCTTCCACCAGCTTGGGCAGGATGGGCGCGCTGCGATAGACCGGGATGACGATGGATAGGGTGCAAGAGCTCATGTTCTTTGTCTGTCTATTTGATATGGGCGAGCGTCAGGCGCAGGCCTTCGCTCAGATTCACCTTGGGCTGCCAGCCGAGTTCCTTGCGGGCGCGCTCGATGTCGAGCACGCTCACCGGCACATCGAACTTGCGCGCCGCGGTGTAGCTGGCTCTGGCTTTCTTGCCGCTCACTTGCTCCACGGCTGCGATGATCTCGCGGATGCTGTGGCCGTTGCCGGAGCCGATGTTGAAGACGCGTTCGGTCCCCTGATGGCTGGCGGCCTGCAACAACGCCGAGATGGTATCCGAAATATAGAGGTAATCGCGTACAACCGAGCCGTCGCCCCACACTTCGATGGGCTCGTCATGCACCACGCGCGACAGAAAAGTGCCGATCACGCCCTGGGCGCGGTTTGCTTCCTGGCCGGGACCGTAGGGGTTGGCCAGGCGCAGCACGCGGTATTCGAGCCCGTGCAGCAACTGGTAGAGCGCGAGATATTTTTCGATGGTGAGCTTGACGATGCCGTAGGAGCAGGTCGGCTCGGTCGGATGCGATTCGGGGATGGGCGTCTGCTGCGGTCGACCGTACACCGTGCCGCCGGAGGAGATGAACACCAGCCGGGTTTGTTTTTGCGCGCGCAGTTGTTCGAGCAGGTTGAGCGTGGCAAGCAGATTGCTGCTGACATCGAAAGACGGATCGTCGTTGGACGATTGAGGCTGTGTGGTGGAGACCAGATGGAACACGACATCGACACCGTCGAGCGCGCGGTGGAGTTCCTGGGCGTTGCCGAAATCGCCCTCCTGCCATTGCAGCGCGGGATGGGCGGGCAGCACGGGCGAGCGCTCGCGATAAGGGCGCTCGAGCACGCGCACTTGCGCGCCCTGCGCCAACAGCGCCGTGACCAGATGCGAGCCGATGAAGCCGCCGCCGCCGAGAACCAGTGCCTTCAAGGTGTTCCTTTCCGTGAGTGTGAAACCCCGCCGGCAGGGGCGGGAATCGCTCGAAACGAGGCTTCCATGCTACCATGCCGCGCCGCGACACTGATCGATTTGCGAGGCGGTCGGGTCATCAGGGAACGTCGATTATTTCGTTCCGTTTTTTATTAAGTCTGGTCTCTATGCTCAATTCAAATCGCGACGCGCGCCTGCGTCTGGCGTGGTTCATCATGGCGAGTCTGCTCGCCGTGTTCGTCTATTTCTACGGCCTAGGCAGCCAGCATATCCCCAAGAACAGCGACGAATACCTGTACGTGCACGTCGCGCGCATGACCGCGGACAGCGGCCACTGGCTGCCGCTGCAATCGGAGCTGGACTATGGGCGCAACTTCAAGCCGCCGATGATGTTCTGGCATGCCATCGTGGCGACCGACTGGGGCCAGCAATGGGACCTGTGGCATCTGCGCTACCCCAGCGTGATCTACACCCTGCTCACCAGCCTGCTGGTGTTCCTGCTGGCGAAACGCCTGACCGGCAAGACCGAGACCGGCTTTGTTGCGCTGCTCACCTTCCTCGCTTTTTTCAGCACCTACCGTTTCGGGCGTCCCTATCTGACCGATCCGGGCATCGTGTTCTGGCTGTTCCTGCCGTTCTTTACTCTTTTATATTGGCGGCCGTTCACCTTCGAGTCGCGCTTCTGGATACCCGTGGCGATGGGTCTGCTCACCGGCGTGGGCTTGTTGTACAAATCCTTCTTCTTCGTGCTGCCGGTCGGTTTCGGCCTGAGCTGGTGGTATCTGCACCATCGCCAGTACCGCTTGCGCGAGTTCCTGGCGCGTGATTCCTGGAAGCCGGTGATCACCGGCGTGATCGGCCTGCTGGTGTTCGGTCTGTGGTTCCTGCTGGAGCCGGACACGGTTGGGCTATGGAACGAGTTCTTCTGGAAGGAGAACATGAGCAAGGTGCAGAGCAGCAATTATCTCGGCACTATGCTGTGGGGGCCGAGCAGCATCTGGAGCCTGTCGCTGGGTTATGCACAGAATGCGGGCCTGCTGGGCCTGCCGGTACTCGGCTTGATGTGGACGGCTTTCCGCCAGCGCAAGCAGACCACCGATAGCGAGAAATACCTTTGGATATGGATGGCCGCGCTGTTCTTCATGTTCAGTCTGGCCAGCCAGCGCTCGGCGCGCTACCTGCTGGAGGCGATGCCTGCCGTGGCGGTGCTGATGGCGTTCTACTGGGACAGGATAGACCGCAAGTGGTTCGTCGGCGCGCTGCTGATGGCGGGTCTGGTGCTGGCGCTGCTGGTGCGCATGTCGCTGCGCCTGCAAGACGAGAGCGGCGGTGCTCTGTACGACTGGAGCTACTGGGTGTTGTTGCTTGTCACCACCGTGTTGCTGC
The DNA here is from genome assembly GCA_003445795.1 of Gallionellaceae bacterium. Lineage (GTDB taxonomy): Bacteria > Pseudomonadota > Gammaproteobacteria > Burkholderiales > Gallionellaceae > Sideroxyarcus. The sequence continues at coordinate 28,679 of DMCN01000096.1, read as the reverse complement.
TGGCCGGTATCTTCATCGCGCGCTACACGCGCCTGCTGGTGAATGTGGTGATGCTGCTGACCTATCTCACGCTGGCTTCCTTCCTGCACCCGTTCGACGGCGAACGCGGCAATTTCAGCGCCGAAGTGCAACAGTCGCTGGCGGGCAAGGATGTGTGGGTGCCGTGCAACAAGTTCATCGGCAAGGACGAAGGGCACCGCTTCCTGCTGCCGGGCGCGAACGTGTTGGGCTACTACGACCATCTCGACGGTGTGAATGCCGAATCGCTGGCGAAACGTTTCCGCGTGTTCGCCGTGCGCATGGGTTTCCAGGAGAAGCCCTGCGCCGAGTGCAAAGTGATCGGCGAGCGGCTGGAGATCAACGGTCGCCAGTACGCGCCGGAGATCAAACAGATGTTGCTCGAAGGCAAGGTGTTCGAACATCTCTTCGTCAAGGAAGTGCTGATCGAATCCACCGCCAGGACGCTGACTCCGCCCGCGAAGATCCGGAGCGAATGCCGATGACGGGGGCGGCATGCTGAAGCGTTATCTGGCGCTGGCTGCGGTGCTGCTGGCCTTCGGTTTCGGTCTGCACAAGGCTTGGCAACGGCCCGCCCCAGCGTTCGGTTTCCGCATCCCGGTGCCGGAAGCCGCACCCGCGCAGCCGGTTGCGGCTGCAAAGAAACCGCTGACGCGGAAACAATACCGCGAACTCCTCGCCGAGAAGCAGCGCGCCGCGCGCGGCCGTTATGCCAGCCATCTCGCCTCGTCCAGATTGCATGCCCAGACCCATGCCTCCTCGCTCATCGAATTGAAGGACGGGCGCATCCGCGCGTTCTGGTTCACCGGCAGTCGCGAGGGCGCTTCCGATGTGACCATCAACAGCGCGCTGTTCGATCCGGCCAAGGGTGAGTGGAGCGATGAGCATGTGGTGGTGGACCGCAAGGGCACGCAACGCGCGCTGCACCGCTATGTCGCCAAGCTCGGCAATCCCGTGGTGGGACGCGCGGCCGACGGTAGTCTGCAGCTGTTCTATGTGACCGTGTCGCTGGGCGGCTGGGCAGGCAGTTCGATCACCGTGATGCGTTCGACCGACGAAGGCGCGAACTGGAGCGCGCCGCGCCGCCTGATCACTTCGCCGTTCATCAACATCAGCACGCTGGTGAAGGGCGCGCCCTTCCTCTACGCCGACGGCAGCATGGGCCTACCGGTGTATCACGAGTTCGTCAGCAAGTTCGCCGAGATGCTGCATCTGGATGCGAGCGGCAACGTCATCGACAAGCAGCGCCTCGCGCGCGCCGGGCAGGGCACCCTGCAACCGGTGGTGATGGTGCGCAACGAGAACGAGGCGCTGGTGCTGACGCGTTATTCCGGCAAGGACAATCCGCATCTGGCGCGCAGCCTGCGCAGCGAGGACGGCGGCAAGAGCTGGGGCAAGGTGGAGAAGTCGTCTTTCCCCAATCCCGATGCGGCGTTGTCCGGCATCACGCTGCCTGACGGCCGTATGCTGGCGGTGCTGAACCATCTGGAGCAGGGGCGTGACAGCCTGTCGCTGATGCTGTCGGAAGACGGCGGACAGGACTGGAAAGAGTTGCACCGTCTGGAAGAGATGCGCGTGGTGCGCGACAAGAATCTGGACGAGAAACAATGCCTGCACATCGTGGAAGAATTGTTGCAGAACTCCGACCGGCGGCTCGCCCATGCACCGGCGGCGACGCTGAAAGAGTATGTCGAGTCCGCCAAGGCGCGTGTGCGCGCGGACGGCGGTTGTGGCTTCGAGTTCTCCTACCCGTATCTGATCCAGGCGGGCAACGGTGATATCCACCTGAGCTACACCTGGAACCGCGTGTTCATCAAACATGTGACGTTCGACCAGACTTGGTTGCGCAAACGACTGAACAAGGAATCATATGCATTGGGACACTGACCTGAGCGGCCTCGCGGGCATCACGCTGGCGGTATTCGCGCTGCTGTTGCGCCAGCGGCGCGTGCAGGCGCTGCCTTGGCCGCAGCGGATGGCTGTGCTGTTGGCGGTGCTGCTGGTGTTGCTGGTCCCCGTGGCGGGCTTGTCGCTGGCCGGTTTGTTGCGCGGCATCACCGGCGACCTGAGCATTCTCACGCTGTTGTTCCTGCTGCTCGCCAGCGCCCGCACCCTGAGCGGCTGCGGGCTGGTGCTGGACGAGAATCGCGCGCGTGCTGTGCAGGCGATCGCCATCGCTGCATTGCTGTTCTATCCTCTCGTGCTGGGTCTCGGCTCCTTCGATCCCTATCGCCTCGGTTACGGCAACCTGTGGTTCATGTTGGCCTTGCTGGGTTTTGCCGCCTGGGCGGCGCTGCGTCATTCCATTCTGCTGGCGCTGGGCATCGCGCTGGCGGTGGCCGCGTGGAGCATCGGCTGGTACGAGTCGCCAAATCTGTGGGATTACCTGCTCGATCCGTGGCTGGGCATCTATGCGCTGGCCGCGCAGGTGAGGCACTGGTGGAAACAAAGGAGGGGAACTGTTCATGTCCAGCCTGAGCCGTAACGATTACCGCACGCTGACGCTGTCCGCCCTCGGCGGCACGCTGGAGTTCTACGACTTCATCATCTTCGTGTTTTTCGCCGGAGTCATCGCGCAACTGTTCTTTCCGCCCGACATGCCCGAGTGGCTGCGCCAGACGCAGACCTTCGGCATCTTCGCGGTCGGTTATCTGGCGCGTCCATTGGGCGGCATCATCATGGCGCACTTCGGCGACCTGCTCGGGCGCAAGAAGATGTTCATGCTGAGCATTTTCCTGATGGCGATCCCGACGCTGGCCATCGGCCTGCTGCCCACCTATGCCAGCATCGGTATCGCTGCGCCGCTGCTGCTGCTCGCTCTGCGCGTGATGCAGGGCGCGGCCATCGGCGGCGAGGTGCCGGGCGCGTGGGTGTTCGTCTCCGAGCATGTGCCGCAACGCCATGTCGGTTTCGCCTGCGGCACGCTCACCGCCGGACTCACCGGCGGCATTTTGCTGGGTTCGCTGGTGGCGACCGCCGTGAACCGTTCCTACGATCCCGTTGCGCTGCTGGAAGAAGGCTGGCGCATCCCCTTCATCCTCGGCGGCGTGTTCGGTCTGGTGTCGGTGTGGCTGCGCCAGTACCTGCACGAGACCCCGGTGTTCAGGGAGATGCAATCGCGCCAGCAACTGGCGAACGAATTGCCGCTGAAGACCGTGGTGCGCGAACATCGCCCGGCCATCGTGCTCACCATGCTCATGACCTGGCTGCTCTCCGCCGCCGTGGTGGTGATGATCCTGATGACGCCGACGCTGATCCAGAAGCTGTACGGCATTCCGGCCGTGACCGCCTTGCAGGCCAACAGTGTCGCAACTCTGTTTTTGAGTATCGGCTGCATCGTGTTCGGCGCACTGGCGGACAAGTTCGGCGCGGGCCGCGTGCTGGCGCTCGGCTGCATCGCGCTGGGGGCAACTTCGTGGTTGCTTTACCAGCGCCTGGGCGTAACGCCGGACGACATCTACTGGGCATATGCGGTGTGCGGCTTCTTCGTCGGCGTGATTGGTGTGATCCCGAGCACGGCAGTGATGGCCTTCCCGCCCGTGGTGCGCTTCTCCGGCCTGTCGTTCTCCTACAACGTCGCCTACGCCATCTTCGGCGGTCTGACGCCCATGCTGATCGGCGCGCTGCTGCCGCTGGATGCGCTGGCACCCGTGCACTACATGGCGGTGCTTTGCGTGGTGGGGTTGGGGCTGGGGCTATATTTGAGACGGCGCGAGGTGAGAGGCGGTTGATCGCCACTTACGTGCGAACCGCCGGGAGCTATGGTCTGGTTTTGGGAAATTAAATGCGAAGCTGAACCCTTTGATCTGTCAGCTAATAGAAAAGCCCGGTGATGCCGGGCTTTTTCATTGGAAAGTATTTTGATGCTAACCCCCTTTAGTTCTTGCTTTTTGGGGCAGACACAAAACCATAAATATGGTACGGTTATTATCCGGCTGATCGTAGATAGTGCAAGAAGGTCGAAAACATAAAAACAAGATCGCCGCTTTTGTGAAAACCCTCAGGAGGGGAGTTCATGCAAAAATTTTGTTTTTCCATAAAGACGCGCGATGGTCTGCCAATCGCGCGCCTAATGATCTTGGGCAGCAATCAAGAGGAAGCTGAACGCAAACTAAAGCAGATGTACCGCTTCTGTGAAATAGTCAGCTGTGCATTGGAGCATCGGGTAATGGCAATAAAAGGGCAGACCACCTTTATCGATGGCGTCGCCCCTTTTCTCGCCAAACAAGAAAGCACTTCCGGGTAGCAAACGAAACCTCTACTTGAGCAGAACCAGAGGGGGAAGCGTACGGTTTAAGCCAGACTTGCGTTGTAAGGGGCGCGCATGATGGCTGCCGGGTCAGCGCAGCACCATTTCAACGCGCCGGTTCTTGGCCCGGCCCGCTTCGGCGGTGTTGTTGGAGACCGGGGCGAAGGAGGCGACGCCTTCCGCTTTCAGTCTTTCGGATTTGATGCCGTGCTGCTTGACCAGTGCGGTGACTACTGCCTCGGCGCGGCTGCGCGAGAGTGTGAGGTTGTGTTCGACGCTGCCCTGCATGTCGGTGTGGCCGACGATGAACACGTTGTTGGCCGGGTTCTCTTTCAGCCATTTGGCGATCTCGGTGAGGGTGGGGGTGGATTCCGGCTTGAGCACGGATTTGTCTGTGTCGAAGTAGAGTCCGTAAAAGACGGCCTTGCCTTCATCCATGATTGTCTTCGCGATCTGCTCCGCCGAAACCACGACAGACTGCTCCATCGCGGCGACGCGCACGATCTTGTGCATCACCGCCGAGCAGTCATCGCCGCCACGGCCGCAACCCGATTCGCCCCAGAATTCGTCGCTGCCTTTTTTGATTCGATAAACCACCTTGCCGGAACTGGCGTTCAGGATCACGCCCTTGGCGCTGCGGACCGCATTCTCGAAGTTGCGCTGCACCTCCAGCTTGCCAGGATGCCGGCCTTTGGCATCCGGTTCGATATCGTTGAAGTAATACCAGTACTCGCCTTCGACGTTGAACGGACGAACCGGCGACTTCGGATTCTCCGGCGCCTCCTTTCGCCCCCAGAGTTCAAGTGCCTTGAAACGCGCCCGCTCGCAACTGCCCATCACCTCTCCGGCGAATCGCTTGAACACCGGATTGGGTTCACACTTGGGATTGTCGTTTGCGGAAACGGCAAGTGAGGTGGAAAGCAGCAGAAAACCTGCGATGAAGAAGGCGATACGATTTACAGAGAGATAACGGGTGCGCGTCATGACTTTGCTCCTGATTGACCTACGGATTGACGTAATTTTCCTTTTCACTGCCGCGCAATGTTCTCAGATGCGCCATGATGCGTTCCAGCAATTTGTCCACCTTGGCGTCGTTGGCCCTGACCATCGCTACGCTGGCCGCATTGGCTTGGCCTGGTGGCATCGTTATGCCGCGCTTTTCCGCCATCACCACGGCCCTGCTGGACAACAGGGCCATCGGCATCAATGACATATCCTTGCCGGTGATCCGGTGCTTGTCGAGGATGCTCTTGATGCCGGGAACGCTTTCCAGGCGTTTCGCCGCTGCGTCCAGTGTGCTTGTACGGGTGTTCTTGTCGCGAAAGAGCTTTGTGTCGTCGGGATGGGCTTGGGCCCATTGGACCAGGTCGGCCAGTGCCGCTTCGTAAGCCTCGACCTTTGGCAGGGCGACTTCGTAGCCGACGACGGCGCGGGTGAGTTCATCCTGCGTGTCCGCAAAGGCGGTGTTGAGAACGACAGACCACAGCGCAAGGCAGGTGGTAAGCAGTGCGTGCTTCATCTGAATCTCCCTGTATTTCCCCGAGCTCGCGAAACTTATTATTTTCACTGCCCGCACGCTAACCCACTCCGTATACAGGGTCAAGGATTTGCAAGGCGTCATCGGGGAGCCCGCAACGGCCTCGGCACGAGGCGCTTATCAGCCAGTACGGCTTTGTGCGACAATGCGCCCCCCATAAGAGCGCACAGACGCGCCCGGCAGTGAAATCGAATTCGGAATAGGAATACCTTGAACAATCTCAAACAGTTGCTTGCAGAGGATATGGCAGCGGTGGACGCGGTGATTCGCACCCGGCTGCACTCCGAAGTGGCACTGGTCAACCAGGTCGGCGAGTACATCATCAACAGCGGCGGCAAGCGTTTGCGTCCGGCGCTGGTGCTGCTGTCGGCGCAGGCTTTCGGCTATTCCGGCAAGCATCATCACGAATTGGCGGCGGTAGTGGAGTTCATCCATACCGCGACCTTGCTGCACGACGATGTGGTGGACGAGTCCGAACTGCGCCGCGGGCGCGAAACGGCGAACACCCTGTTTGGCAATGCCGCGAGTGTGCTGGTGGGCGACTTCCTCTATTCACGAGCTTTCCAGATGATGGTGAACGTGGGCGAGATGCGCGTGATGCAGACGCTGGCCGATGCGACCAACGTCATCGCCGAGGGCGAGGTGCTGCAGTTGCTCAACTGCCACGATGCGGATGTGGATGTGCCGAGCTATATGCGGGTCATCCACTACAAGACTGCCAAGCTGTTCGAGGCCGCGATGCGGCTGGGGGCCATCCTCGGCAAGGCATCTGCTGCGGACGAAGAAGCTGCAGCGAAATACGGCATGCATCTGGGCACCGCTTTCCAGTTGATCGACGATGTGCTGGATTATTCTGCCGATGAGGCCGAGACCGGCAAGCATCTGGGGGACGATCTGGCCGAGGGCAAGCCGACGCTGCCGCTGATTCACGCGATGCAGCATGGCACATCGGCGCAAGCTGCGGTGGTGCGCTGCGCGATTGAGCAGGGCGATGTGGGCAAGTTTGCCGAGGTGCTGGAGATCATCCATGCCACAGGTGCTTTGGAGTTCACGCGCCAGCAGGCGCTGCGTGAGGCGGCGGCGGCGAATGCGGTGATCTTGGCATTTGCCGATTCTAAATATAAGCAGTCTCTGTTAGAATTATCCAACTTTGCCGCTACGCGGCAATTTTAATCTCACCGATTCGGGGCGTAGCTCAGCCTGGTAGAGTACTGCGTTCGGGACGCAGGAGTCGGAGGTTCGAATCCTCTCGCCCCGACCAATTCATGGCCGCCATTGTGCGGCATTCTGTGGAGTAAGACGCATGAGTCGCTTGCTTTTTCTGCTGGCCGTCATCGTGGTGGTCTTCCTGCTGTTGCGTGCATTCCGCAAGCGGCCTCCCGCTCAGCAGGATGTGCCGGCAGCGGCGGAAGAGATGGTGCGCTGTGCCAAGTGCGGCGTGCATCTGCCCAAGGGCGAGAGCATCCTGGCCGGGGGCAATTTCTACTGCAGCGATGCGCACCGGCGCGAACATAACCCCAAGTAGACCCGATGCGGGATAGTCTATCCCTCACCGGCCTCTTCCCTGCCTTGCAGACGGCTGCGCCGTTGACGCAAGAGAGCCAGTGGCGTTCCATCAGTTTCTTCAATCTCTACCGCCTGATTCTCGGCGGCGTGTTGCTGCTCGTGCCGAGTCTGTTCGGCGAGATGTTCGGGCAGGATACTTACCATCAGGCGTTCTTCTTCTGGGTCGCCGCGGCCTATACCTTGCTGGTGCTGCTTTCTGTCCTTGCAGTCGCGCTGCGCAGGCCGCGCTCCAACCTGCAGCTGGCATTTCAGATATGTACCGACATCGGGGCGGTCACGCTGCTGACTTATTTCAGCGGCGGCATCCAGAGCAATCTGGGTATGTTGCTGCTGGTTTCACTGGCGCTGGCCGGGATGATCGTCCGCGGCCGCATCACCCTGCTGTTCTCCGCGCTGGCCAGTATCGCCATGCTGTTGGGGCACGGCTATGCGGTGTTGGCGCACGACGGGGTCTTGTCCCAGTTCTTCCAGACCGGCATCCTGTGCGCGTCCTATTTCGCGGTGGCCTGGCTGGCCCACACCATGTCCAAATATGCCGTTGCCAGCGAGAATCTGGCGGTGCGTCGCGGCGTTGATCTGTCCAATATCACCGAAGCCAATCGTCTGATGATTCAGGATATGCCAGACGGTGTGCTGGTGGTGGACGAGCGCGGGATCGTGCGGCAATCGAATCCAGGTGCGGAAAGGCTGCTGGGGTATATCTTTCCCTTTGGCGGCAAGACGCCGCTGGCCGAATGTTCGCCCCTGTTGGAGGCGATGTTTGCGGCTTGGCGGCAGAACAAGGCGCTCGGTCACGAAGTATTGCGTCTGCCGGGCACCAACCATCCGGTGAAGGTCAGGTTCCTGCCGGTGCAGCGCGGCGGTTTCTGGGGGGCGGTGGTGGTGCTGGAAGACTTGCAGCGGGCGCAGGAACAGGCGCAACAGGTCAAGCTGGCCGCGCTGGGGCGGCTGACCGCGAACATCGCGCACGAGGTGCGTAACCCGCTGTCCTCGATCAGTTATGCGGCCGAGTTGTTGAAGGAGCAGGAGCATGACGTTGTGCAGGCGCGCCTGTTCCAGATCATCCTCGACAATACCAAGCGTCTGAATCGCATCGTGCAGGACGTGATGCAGGTCAATCGCCGCGACCGGCTGGAAGCGGAGCGGCTCAATCTGCAGGTCTGCCTGGAAGATCTGCTGGAGAACATCTGTCAGGTTGAGCAGGTGCCGCGCACGGTATTTGCGCTGCAGATCGAGCCGACCAGCATCATCCGCTTCGACCGCGGCCACTTCGAGCAGGTGTTGTGGAATCTGTGTCGCAACGCTTTGCGCTATAGTCAGCGGCGCGACGGTAGTGTGCGTCTGCGCGCATTCACCGCCGACGACGGCAGAACGGTGCTGGAGATCACGGACGACGGCCAGGGGGTGTCCGCCGATGCGGTGCAGAAACTGTTCGAGCCTTTCTTCACCACAGATTCCGGCGGCACTGGGCTGGGACTATATATAGCCCGCGAGTTATGCGAGGCGAATGGTGCAATGATCGAGTACAGGCGCGCGCCGGATGGCGGCGCGTGTTTCCGCATCCAGTTTGGGAGCAACAATGAAACGTGAGGCAAAACCTATCCCGCGCGTGCTGGTGGTGGACGACGAGGCGGACATCCTGGAGTTGCTGGAGCTGACGCTGGTGCGCATGGGGCTGGAAGTCGTGCGAGCGAGCGGAGTGCAGCAGGCCAAACAGCGTCTGGACAGCGATCGTTTCGACCTTTGCCTGACCGACATGCGCATGCCGGATGGTGATGGACTGGAGGTGGTGCGCCATATCGCCGAGCGCGGGCTGGATGTGCCGGTGGCAGTGATCACCGCGCACGGCAATCTGGAGAACGCGGTGGCGGTGCTCAAGGCTGGCGCTTTCGACTATCTGTCCAAACCGGTGGCGCTGGACCAGTTGCGCACGCTGGTCACTTCGGCGCTGCGCCTGCCCGCGGCAGTCTCAATGGCCAAGCAAAGCGAGCGGGTGTTGCTGGGCGATTCCCCGGCCATGGCGCAGGTGCGCGAACTGATCGGGCGCGTGGCGCGTAGTCAGGCGCCGGTGCATATCTGCGGCGAATCCGGCAGCGGCAAGGAACTGGCCGCGCGCATGATCGTGGAGAAGAGTGCGCGCAGCGAACAACCCTTCGTCGCGGTCAACTGCGGCGCGATCCCCGAGAATCTGATGGAAAGCGAGTTCTTCGGCTACCGCAAGGGGGCGTTCACTGGTGCCGACAAGGACAGAGAAGGGTTCTTCCAGGCGGCGAATCACGGCACCCTGTTGCTGGACGAGGTGGCTGATCTGCCGATGGCGATGCAGGTCAAACTGTTACGCGCCATTCAGGAGAAATGCGTGCGCCGGGTCGGCGCGACGCAGGAGGAGCCGGTGGATGTGCGCATCCTCAGCGCGACCCATCACGATCTGGCGAAATGCGTGCAGCAGGGCACTTTTCGGCAGGATCTCTATTACAGGCTAAACGTCATTTCTATTCAAATGCCGTCCTTGCGCGAGATGCGCGAGGATGTGACGGGATTCGCCAGCCGGATGCTGGAGCGTCTACGAGGCGATATGCCAGCCAGTTTCTCCGCACAGGCATTGCAGCAACTGGCAGCCTACGACTTTCCGGGCAACGTGCGCGAACTGGAGAACATCATCGAGCGTGCCTTGGCGCTATGCCAGGATGGCATCATCACGCCGGAGGATCTGCAATTGATTCCGGTGCAATTGACGCAAGGCGAGGTCAGGAATGGCGGGGCGGGCAAGTACCCGCTCACCGACTATCTCGACCGGATCGAACGCGAGGCCATCCTTGAGGCGCTGCACCAGACGCGGTTCAACCGCACGGCGGCGGCCAAGATACTCGGGGTGACCTTCCGTGCCCTGCGCTATCGCATGGAGCGCCTGTCCATCACCGACAAGGACAATACCGATTGAAGCTGGATGCACAGGGTTGGCTGAGCGGGGTGCGGCGGGTGGCCTCACCCAACCATGATGCGCGTCCGCCACACACCCCGATAGACCTGCTGGTCATCCATAACATCAGTCTGCCGCCCAACGAGTACGGCGGGGATGCCGTCGAGCGCTTCTTTACCAACACGCTGGATCATTCGGTGCACCCCTACTTCGAGCAACTCAGGGGCGTTCGGGTCTCTTCCCATTTCCTGGTGCGGCGTGACGGGCAGATCGTCCAGTTCGTGCCCTGCAACAGGCGAGCCTGGCATGCCGGGGTCTCGAACTGGGCAGGGCGGCAGCGCTGCAACGATTTTTCCATCGGCATCGAGCTCGAAGGCAGCGACTTCGAACCTTTCAGCGAAAAACAATATGCCGCATTGATACGACTGACCCGTTATCTCAAGCGGGCGTTCCCCATCCGCGACATCGCCGGCCATTCCGACATCGCCCCCGGGCGCAAGACCGATCCCGGCCCGTTCTTTGAATGGGGCAAACTCCCTAAACGCTCCGTCTGAGCGCAGCTCTCCCGCTGCATTCTCAATAACCCGCCACTGCTACAGGATTAAAAAGATATAGGCCAAAATTTATCTTGCATAAAAATATTCATGCACTAGAATTAGTGAAAATTCAGGGTTGGACCACTAGATGTAGTGGTTTTGTAATTTTCACCGGGGCTGCTGGTTATTTCGAACTGCCCCAAGTAAATAATAATAAAGGGGAGTTTTATGCTGCTTGCTTCTGAAAGTGTGTCTTCTTCTGTTTCTCCCATGCTCGCGCATCAGAATTCCGAATCCGTCGCCTCCTCCGGCAGTCTTCCGCTAGACCAGTACAAGGTGATCCGTCGCAACGGGTCCGTGGTTCCGTTCGAGCCGAGCAAGATTTCCATCGCGGTGACCAAGGCTTTTATCGCCGTCAACGGCGGGCAGGGTGCCGCATCCGCGCGTGTGCGCGAACTGGTCGAACAATTGACCGCGAACGTGGTGAATGCGCTGGTGCGCCGCCAGCCGCATGGCGGGACGTTGCATATCGAGGATATCCAGGATCAGGTCGAACTGTCCCTGATGCGTTCCGGTGAGCACGACGTGGCGCGTTCTTATGTGCTGTATCGCGAACAGCGTAGCCGCGAACGCAGCAAGGGCAAGAAAGAGACTGACGTAGCCCATGTATTGAATGTGAAAGTGGGCGGCAATCTCCGTCCGCTAGACGTGGCGGAATTGGCCGGTCAGATCAAGGCGGCTTGCGCGGGATTGGGTTCTGCGGTCGATGCGGAGCGGGTCCTCAAGTTGACCCTGAAGGATCTGTACGATGGTGTTGCCATCGAAGAAGTTCGCAAGTGTTCAATCCTTTCTGCTCGTACACTGATCGAGCACGATCCGGCCTACAGTTTCGTCACTGCCCGTCTGCTGCTGAACAACATCTTTTGCGAGATCCTGGGCGAAGAGGTATTGCAGGCCGATATGGCGGCGCGTTATGTCGACTATTTCCCCAGGTACATCAAGCAGGGTATCGAGGCCGAACTTCTGAACGAAGAGCTGGGCCATTTCGATCTGGAGCGCCTGGCCAAGGCGCTGGATGCGAGCCGCGACCAGCAATTCAACTATCTGGGTCTGCAGACGCTGTATGACCGCTATTTCCTACATATCGAAGACAAGCGTATCGAATTGCCGCAGGCGTTCTTCATGCGCGTGGCGATGGGTCTGAGCCTGAACGAGATCAACCGCGAAGAGCGTGCCATCGAGTTCTACCGTCTGCTGTCCAGCTTCGACTTCATGAGCTCCACGCCGACCCTGTTCAACTCGGGCACGCGCCGTTCGCAGCTGTCTTCCTGCTACCTGACCACGGTGGCGGACGATCTGGACGGCATCTATGAGGCATTGAAGGAGAACGCGCTACTGTCCAAGTTCGCCGGCGGTCTGGGCAACGACTGGACCAATGTGCGCGCGCTCGGCAGCCACATCAAGGGTACCAACGGCAAGTCTCAAGGCGTGGTTCCCTTCCTCAAGGTGGTGAACGACACCGCCGTGGCAGTGAACCAGGGCGGCAAGCGCAAGGGCGCGGTGTGTGCCTATCTGGAGACCTGGCACCTCGATATCGAAGAATTCCTGGAATTGCGCAAGAACACCGGCGATGACCGTCGCCGTACGCACGACATGAACACCTCGAACTGGATCCCCGACCTGTTCATGAAGCGCGTGATGGAAGGAGGCGAATGGACCCTGTTCTCGCCCTCGAACTGCCCCGACTTGCATGACAAGTTCGGTACCGAATTCGAGAAGGCCTATACCGCCTACGAGGCCAAGGCCGCCAGCGGCGAACTGAAGCTGTTCAAGAAGGTGCCCGCGCAATCGCTGTGGCGCAAGATGCTGACCATGCTGTTCGAGACCGGCCATCCCTGGATCACTTTCAAGGACCCGTGCAACATCCGCAGTCCGCAGCAGCATATGGGCGTGGTGCACAGCTCCAACTTGTGTACCGAGATCACGCTGAATACCTCCGACAGCGAGATCGCGGTGTGCAACCTCGGTTCGGTCAACCTCACGGCGCATATCTTCCCCAAGGGGCATGCCAAGGCCGGACAGATCGATCACGACAAGCTGAAACGCACCATCGGCACGGCCATGCGCATGCTGGATAACGTGATCGATATCAACTATTACGCGGTAGCCAAGGCACGCAACGCCAACCTCAAGCACCGTCCGGTCGGCCTCGGCATCATGGGTTTTCAGGATTGCCTGCATGAATTGCGCATCCCGTACTCGTCGCAAGCCGCGGTCGAGTTCGCCGACCGTTCCATGGAGGCAGTCTGCTATTACGCCTACTGGGCATCCAGCGAGCTGGCCGCAGAGCGCGGTCGTTATGCCACTTACCGCGGCAGCCTGTGGGATAAGGGAATTCTGCCGCAAGACAGCCTGAACCTGCTACGCGAGCAGCGCGGCGGCTTCGTCGAGGTGGATATGTCGTCCAGCATGGATTGGGACGCGCTGCGTGAGCGCATCCGGCAAAACGGCATGCGCAATTCGAATTGCGTTGCCATTGCGCCTACTGCGACCATTTCCAACATTATCGGGGTGTCGGCTTGTATCGAGCCGACCTATCAGAACCTGTTCGTGAAATCCAACCTGTCCGGCGAATTCACCGTGATCAACGACCATCTGGTGAGCGATTTGAAGGCGCTGGGTCTGTGGGACGAAGTGATGATCGCCGACCTCAAGTATTTTGACGGCAGCCTGTCCAAGATCGACCGTATTCCGGCCGAGTTGCGCGAATTGTATGCAACTGCTTTCGAAGTCGAGCCGACCTGGTTGATTGAAGCCGCCTCGCGTCGCCAGAAATGGATAGACCAGTCGCAGTCGCTCAACATCTATATGGCCGGCGTGTCCGGTCGCAAGCTGGACGACACCTACAAACTGGCGTGGCTGCGCGGCCTGAAGACCACTTATTACCTGCGCTCAATGGGCGCGACCTCGGCCGAGAAGTCCACTTCGCGCGCCGGTTCGCTGAACTCAGTTTCCAGCGACGCTGGTGCAGGGGGTATGTCTGCGGCTCCGGTGGAAGAAACGAAGTTCTGCTCGATAGATAACCCCGAATGCGAGGCTTGTCAGTAAGAATGCATGTTCGCCGCATCGTGCGGCGAATACAAAGTGGTAAAGGAAAAATATGCTTAATTTTGACGAAGAAATGACACCGTCCGCCCAAGCGGGCCTGCGCATGGCAACCATGGATATGGGCGCTACAGTAGCCGACAAGAAGGCCGAAAAGGATAGCGCCCTAGCCCCGAAACCCTTCAGCCGCATCCGCGTGGAAGACAAGCGCATCATCAACAGCAGCTGCGATGTGAACCAGCTGGTGCCGTTCAAGTACAAGTGGGCGTGGGAGAAGTACCTGGCTGGCAACGCCAACCACTGGATGCCGCAAGAGATCAATATGTCGGCGGATATCGCCCTGTGGAAGAACCCGAACGGCCTGACCGAAGACGAGCGCCGAGTCGTGATGCGCAACCTTGGCTTCTTCAGCACTGCAGACAGTCTTGCTGCCAACAATATCGTGCTGGGCACCTACCGCCACATCACGGCGCCGGAATGCCGTCAGTATCTGTTGCGTCAGGCTTATGACGAAGGCATCCATACCCATTCCTACCAGTACATCGTCGAGTCGCTGGGCATGGACGAGGGCGAAGTCTTCAACATGTACCACGAAGTCCAGTCGATCCGCGACAAGGACGAGTTCCTGCTGCCGTTCATCGACACTCTGACCAATCCCGCGTTTAAGACCGGCACGCCGGAAAACGACCAAAAGCTGCTGCGCAGCCTGATCGTGTTTGCCTGCATCATGGAAGGCATGTTCTTCTATGTCGGCTTCGTGCAGATCCTGGCCATGGGCCGCCAGAACAAGATGACCGGCGCTGCCGAGCAGTTCCAGTACATCCTGCGCGACGAGTCGCTGCACCTGAACTTCGGTGTCGACATGGCCAACCAGATCAAGATGGAGAACCCGCACCTGTGGACGCCCGAGTTCAAGGCCGAGCTTTCCGGCCTGTTCCGCAAGGCGGCTGAGCTGGAATCGGCTTATGCGGACGACACCATGCCGCGCGGCATCCTGGGGCTGAACGCGGCCATGTTCAAGGAATACATGCGTTTCATCGCGAACCGCCGTTGCCAACAGATCGGCCTCGACGTGATCTTCCCCGGGGCGACCAACCCGTTCCCGTGGATGTCCGAGATGATCGACCTGAAGAAGGAGAAGAACTTCTTTGAGACCCGCGTGACCGAATATCAAACTGGCGGCGCGCTGTCCTGGGATTGATCAGGGCTGGTTAATCGGGCGGAATGCCTGCGGAAACGCTCCCCTCGCGGGAGCGTTTTCATTTTTGGTCTGAGGTCGTCATGAGATGGCGGCTTGTGCTGATGACGTGCGGTGAAAGTGCGACAGATGTCTCCCGCAGTTGGGCGGTGCCGGCGACGGATGGAGGCGAGAGCGGAAAAATTTCTGCGCGAGCGAGCGAAGGAAAAAATTTCACGGCGACATAACAAAAAAATGCATAAACTTCAATTTATATATTGACAGCAAACATATTTAAGATAAAGTTGCAACCGCAAGATGTAGTAAAAAATTTCTACGCCAGACACTAGCTGTAGTGTTCAAAAGAGGCATAAAAAGGCAAAAGGGGACTTCGCTTGCGCGAACTTGAAGCTCGAGATTCAACTTACATAGCGCCGCTGGCGCAATTCAAAAGCGAGATTCTTTCTCAGGGGTTCCCCTCCCTCCAAATTTCCAGATCGTCCGCAGAGTCGCCAAGCTGGCTTGGTGATCGTCTTTATTGCTTATCCATTCCGCAGTTGGCTATGAAGCATGGCCTCTTGGCGGCTCCAAATACAGGTTCGTTCGAGGTCGGGATATTCCCGGGGCTGAGTCATGCTTCTTTGTCGGGGAATGGCGCGAGGGTTGCGGCAGTCAGGGAGCGATCTTTCGCTTACCAGGCGGGTGTGGCTCTGTCTTGAGATGAGGATTTTCAAAGGCTGCTTCGGCGGCCTTTGTTGCAAGAGCTTCAGTCACGCCGCTTGCGGTGTGTTGGAGGTGTAGTAGTTGTTTTGTCGTAGTGTTGTTTTTTGTTAACTTTCACCACTCAAGGAGGTTGAAATGGTAGCAGCAAAGAAAGCTAAACCCGCAGCAAAAAAGGCGGCTGCAAAGAAGCCCGCAGCCAAAAAAGTAGCAGCCAAGAAACCGGCAGCTAAAAAAGTAGCAGCCAAGAAACCGGCAGCCAAGAAAGCAGCAGCAAAGAAGCCCGCTGCCAAAAAGGCCGTAGCAAAGAAGCCAGCCGCTAAAAAAGTAGCAGCCAAGAAACCGGCAGCTAAAAAAGTAGCAGCTAAGAAGCCAGCCGCCAAAAAAGTAGCAGCCAAGAAACCGGCCGCTAAAAAGGCAGCAGCTAAGAAGCCAGTCGCTAAAAAAGTAGCAGCCAAGAAGCCAGTAGCCAAGAAAGCAGCAGCCAAGAAGCCCGCTGCCAAAAAGGCCGTAGCGAAGAAGCCAGCCGCTAAAAAAGTAGCAGCCAAGAAACCGGCAGCTAAAAAAGTGGCAGCAAAGAAGCCGGCAGCTAAGAAGCCCGCTGCCAAAAAGGCTGTAGCAAAGAAGCCCGCAGCAGCTAAGCCGGTTGCAGCTCCGGCCGCAACGTCGTTGGCTCCTTCTGCTCCGGCTCCTGTGCGTCCGGCTGCGACCTGGCCTTTTCCCACACCCGGCATCAGCAAGCCGAACTAATGTGGTGGGAGGCTGTGAAGACAGCCCCGATCGGCTAGTTTAGAGAGGGGCTGATTCACGGTTGTCGGGTAGCGAGCCGGACAGGCTCGGAAAGATGTTTTTCGCACTTGCGAAAGTGCGCGGGGCATTGTCCCCTCTGGGAAGCGTAAGGTAGAAATACTTGGCGTATCGTGGTGGTCTGCGTAGTGCAAAGGCTCGCACCGCTGTCTGACAACGACAAGTTCGGAAATTATTTTGGCCACGAAGAGATGGAGGGGTTTGTGCCCTCTGTTGAATCAGATGGCCGTCAAGCATCCAAAACGCTGGAGGGGTTCTGCTCCCTCTGAAAATGCGAAACTCCCCTGGCTTCGAATTTCAATCCGTAACCGCCTGAAAAACCGGTATTAAGCCAACTTCACCTTGTACAGGGTGATGGGTGTATCACTGTTCTTGTCAAAAGCAATCCCGGTTTCAACGCCGGCGCGCGCGATATCGTCGGCATCGTCGTGACGCGCATAGGCCTGGTGCATGGCGCCCAGTGCGAACTCATGTCCCGAGCCGATGGCCCAGTACTGGGTGTACTCGAATACTTCACGCATCGAGTAGATGGCATAGATGCCGCTGCTGTTGGCGATCAACGCGGTGATCTGGCTGGACTCGTACGGGTCTTCCTCGTCCTCCTTGGGATTCAGGAAGCACTCTTCCTTGAGGATGGGGTGCAGCTTGCGGAATGTTTCAAAGATCGCGGCCTTGCTGTTAAGCTGCACATCGGGCATCTTGGCCAGCAGGCTGGTCAGTACCAGATGGTGCGCGGCACTGCCGCAGACGCCGACGAAGCTGTCGCCGACTTGCAGTATCTTGTCGTGCGAAGCATCCAGATTTGCGTGCAGGCGGGTATTGCCGAAAGTGGTCAAGGTATCGGCCGCGATGGCGGCGTAACCGTTCTTTTTGACAGCCACGATGGTGGTCATAGTAGTTTCCAATTTGCGATAACGCGATTTTATCATTGATGCTGTACAGCACCCCTCTTCCCTATCGGGCCGATGCCGGCGCCTACTTCTCCGTGATCCGCGACTTGGCCTGGGCGGCCTGGCTGGATAGCGGTGGCGGCGGGCGCTACGATATCCTTGTGGCGGGGCCGGTCGCCAGAGTGCTCACCCGTGGCGGGATTACAGAGATCAGCGATGCGTCCAGCGTACGCCAACAGAGCGGTGATCCATTCGAGGTCGTGCGCGAACTCCTGGGTGAGCCGATATTGCCCATGGCGGATATCCCGTTCGCGGGCGGCGCGCTGGGCTACTGGGGATACGACTTGGCGCGGCGTTACGCGCGCATTCCTGACAGTACCAACGATACGGAGCATCTGCCCGAGATGGCGGTCGGTATCTACGACTGGTCGATCATCATCGACCATCAGGAACTCAGCGCGCGGCTGGTATCGAGGCTGCGGTATGCGGGAACTGCACAGGTATTGGTGCAAGTCCTGTCGCGGTTACAGGCGGCACCGGCGGCCCGCCAGCAAGTCGAACCGCTATGTGTGCAGGGTGAAATCGTTTCCAATTTCACTCCCGCCACTTACCGCAGCGCCTTCGAGACAGTGCAAAAGTATCTGCATGAAGGTGACTGTTATCAGGTCAATCTCGCACAGCGATATTCGGTGGCGGCGACAGGAGATGCATATCAGGCCTACCTTGAACTTCGTTCGATCAGTCCGGCACCCTATTCAGCTTTTCTTGACTGGCCGCAGGCGCAGATCCTGTGCGCTTCTCCAGAACGGTTCTTGCGTGTACAACACGGTGAGGTGCAGACCAGACCAATCAAGGGCACGCGTCCGCGCAGTGCCGATGCCGCAGAGGATGCAAGGCTGGCGGAAGATTTGCGTCGACATCCCAAGGACAGGGCAGAGAATCTCATGATAGTTGACCTGCTGCGCAACGATCTGGGCAAGAGTTGCGAGCCTGGCTCGGTGCAGACAACCAGAATGTTCGAGGTGGAAAGCTATGCCAATGTGCATCATCTGGTCAGTACCATTGAAGGCAAATTGCACAGCGGTAAAAGCGCACTCGACCTGCTGCGCGACTGTTTTCCGGGCGGCTCCATCACAGGTGCGCCCAAGCAGCGCGCGATGGAGATCATCGAACAGCTCGAGCCGGACCGGCGCGGCCTGTACTGCGGTGCAATTGGCTATATCGGGCACGATGGCGATATGGACACCAACATCGTCATCCGGACACTGGTTTACTCGGGCGGGGATATCCGTTGCTGGGCGGGCGGCGGTATCGTTGCCGATTCGACCTGCGAGGCCGAGTATCAGGAGACCAGGGACAAGGCGAGCGCGATGCTGGAATTGCTCAGACGCTTTGGCGGAAGGTCCGGCAACGGCGGTTGACTATATATAGGTATGCGGCGGATCAGCGCTTCAGTTTCTCGCCGACCTTGGCATCGAACCTTTCCTTGTTGACGATGTAGCGTTCGTGCCGCCCTTTGGAGATCACGTCGACGCCGTCGTGTGCCTCCACCTGAAAGACCAGCCGTTTGCCATCCACCTCGATCAGTTCGACGTTTGCGGTGACCTCCATGCCGGGCGGCGTTGCGGCCAGATGGCTCACGTCGATATGCGTACCCAGGGTCATCTCGGTTGGCCAGTCGATATGCGGGTTGATGCATTTGATGCAAGCCCATTCCAGGAAACCGACCATGAACCCGGTGGCGAAGACTTCCGGCATGGCGAGAAATTCTTCCGCTTCCGGATAAAGCGCCGGTACCGTCTTGGTCGGTGGCAGCAGGAATTTGTGTTCGTACTTAATGCCGGGTCGCAGGCTCGCTTTCATCGGAATCTCCTGTTGGAAACTAGGTCGGTATGCTCTTCACCCGCGTGATGCGGATGACTTCCTGGATCTTGCGCAGATCGCGCATGACGGTGGCCAGATGCAGGCGGTTGCTCACCTGCAGAGTGAAATACAAGGCGGTGTAATCGCCCTCGCTGGTGAAATGCACGTTCTCGATGTTGGACTCGGCATCGGCGATGGAAGAGGCCACCTTGGCCAGCACGCCGCGCTGGTTGGCGACGATGAGTTTGATGCTGACTTCGAACAGCTTGTTGATGCTCTTGTCCCACACCACGTCCAGCCATTCCTCGCTGCTGCCGCGCCCCTTGCGCAAGGAGGGGCAGTCGTGGGTGTGGACGATGAGGCCCTGACCGCTCTTGATGACGCCGATGATGGGATCGCCCGGGATGGGGCGGCAGCACTTGGCGTATTGCACTGCCATGCCCTCGGTGCCGAGCAGGGTGATGATGCCGCTGGGGTTGGATTCCGGCCGGGTGGCTTCGCCATCACTCAGCTTGGCGAGCTGCCGCGCTATCACCATGTTGAGGCGCCGTCCCAGACCGATGTCGGCGAAGATCTCCTGGCGCGATTTCGCACCGGTCTCTTTCAGCACGCGTTCCCAGCATGACTCTTCGATGTCCTGCAGCCTGCGCCCCAGCGTGGCAAGCGCCTGGCCGAGCAGACGTTCGCCGAGTTTGGCTGATTCCTCCAGGTGCATCGTTTTGAGTGCGTGGCGAATCTCGCCGCGCGCCTTGCTGGTGACGACATAACTCAGCCAGGCGGGGTTAGGGTGAGCGAGCGGTGCGGTGACTACCTCTACGCGGTCACCGTTGCGCAATTCGGTGCGCAGCGGAACCAGTTCTGCATTCACCTTGGCGGCGACACAGCGGTTGCCGATGTCGGTGTGTACGCTATAGGCGAAGTCCACAGCTGTCGCGCCGCGCGGCAGCGCGAAGATCTTTCCTTTCGGCGAGAACACATAGACCTCGTCAGGGAACAGGTCGACCTTCAGGTGCTCGAGGAACTCGACCGAGTCGCCGCTCTGCGCGAGACTTTCGAGTAGGCTTTGCAGCCACTGGTGGGTCTTCTGGTGCAGCTCGTTGATCTGCGTCTCGGAGGATTTGTACAGCCAGTGCGAGGCCACGCCGCTCTCGGCCAGCTTGTTCATCTCGTGCGTGCGTATCTGCACCTCGATCGGTGTGCCGAAGGGGCCGAACAGCGTGGTGTGCAGCGACTGGTAACCGTTGGCCTTGGGGATGGCGACGTAATCCTTGAACTTGCCGGGGAAGGGTTTGTACAGACCGTGCAGCAGACCCAGCGCCAGATAGCAGGAAGGCACATCCTCGACCAGCACACGGAAACCGTAGATGTCCAGCACCTGCGAGAAGGCCAGCGATTTGGTTTGCATCTTCTGGTAGATGCCGAACAGATGTTTCTCGCGCCCGCGCACTTCGGCCTTGATGTGGCTGTCGTCAAGCCGCTGGCGGATGGCCTCGAGGATCTTGCTCACCACTTCGCGGCGGTTACCGCGCGCGACCTTGAGCGCTTTCGACAACACTGCATAACGGTTCGGGTGCAGATACTTGAAGCTGAGGTCTTCCAGTTCCTGGTACAGCGTATTGAGGCCGAGCCGGTTGGCGATGGGCGCGTAGATGTCCATGGTCTCGCGCGCGATGCGCGCGCTCTTCTCGCGCGAGACGGAATCCAGCGTGCGCATGTTGTGCAGGCGGTCGGCCAGCTTGATGAGAATCACGCGCACGTCGCGCGCCATCGCCATCAGCATCTTGCGGAAGTTCTCGGCCTGCCGCTCCTCGCGCGAGGAGAAGGCGAGCTTGCCGAGCTTCGTGACGCCGTCCACCAGCTCGGCGATCTCGCCCCCGAACTCGCGCACGAGCTCGGGCTTCGTCGCCTTGGTGTCCTCGAGGACGTCGTGCAGGAGGCCNNATCTTGCGGAAGTTCTCGGCCTGCGCGTCTTCCTTGGTCTCGAACTTGAGCTTGTCCAGCTTGGAAAGACCGTCGACCAGTTCGGCGACTGGTTTGCCGAATTTCTCGGCGAGTTCATCGATGCTGATGCCGGTGTCTTCGGCTACATCGTGCAGCAGTGCGGCACTGATGGCCTGCGCATCGAGATGCAGCGGGGTGAGGATGCGGGCTACGGCGATAGGGTGGGTGACGTAGGGCGCGCCGGATTCGCGCAACTGTCCCTGGTGTGCTTCGATGCTGAAGGCGAGCGCAGCTTCGATCTGCGCCACATCCTTAGGCTTCAGATAGGCGGAGACCTCTTGAACGAGCGTTTCGGCATCGGTTTGCGGCATAAGACATGAGATACGAAAGCCGCCGGAAATACTCCGGCGGCACTGGATCAGGCCATGCCGCGATTCAGGATCTCGATACCGACCTTGCCTTCGCTGATCTCGCGCAGGGCGACAACGGTGGCTTTGTCCTTGGTGTTCTCGACCAGATAGCCGGCGCCGTTTGCCAGCTGGCGCGCGCGGTAGGCTGCAGCAAGGGTCAGCTCGAAACGGTTGGGGATGTACTTCATGCAATCTTCGACGGTGATGCGTGCCATGGTGTGCTCCTATTTCTGCAATTGATTGATGAGATGCGCGTGACGTGAGAGTTGGCTATCGCGATGCAACCCGGCGGCGGTGACCACCGCGGCGAGTTGTTGCAGAGCCTCGTCCAGCTTGTCGTTGATAATAACATAGTCGAACTCGGCCACATGGGAGATGTCCTCCTGTGCGGCCTGCAGGCGTCGGGCGATGACCTCGGCGCTGTCCTGTCCGCGTCCCTTGAGGCGGGTCTCCAGTGCGGCCAGCGACGGTGGCAGGATGAAAATGGAGACGGCATGCGGCATCAGCTTGCGCACCTGTGCGGCGCCCTGCCAGTCGATCTCGAGCAGGATGTCGTGCCCTTCGGCGAGTTGCCTCTCGATCCAGGGTTGCGAGGTGCCGTAAAAGTTGCCATAAACCTCGGCACTTTCAAGGAAATCACCGTCCTTGGCCATTTCCAGGAACATCTCGCGACTGACGAAATGGTAGTCCTTGCCGTTGGTCTCACCGGGGCGCGGCGCACGCGTGGTGTAGGAGATGGACAGGGCGATCTGCTGGTTGCCCTTGAGCAGGGCGCTGACCAGGCTGGTCTTGCCGGCCCCGGAAGGCGCGCTGATGATGAAGAGATTGCCGGACATGCTGTTCTCCTATTCGATGTTTTGTATCTGTTCGCGCATCTGCTCGATGAGGATCTTGATCTCCATCGCGGTGCGCGAGACTTCCGCATCCACGGCTTTGGAGCCGAGCGTGTTGGCCTCGCGGTGCAGTTCCTGCATCAGGAAATCCAAGCGCTTGCCCACGGCACCGCCTTTGGTCAATACCCGCTGCATCTCGGTCAGGTGGGACTGCAGGCGCGAAAGCTCCTCGTCCACGTCGATCTTGCTGGCATAAAGCGTGATCTCCTGGCGCACACGCTCGTCATCGTCGCTGCCAAGCGCTTCAAGCAGTTTTGCGCGCAACTTGGCCTCATAAGCAGCGATAGCGCCGGGAATACGGGGGGCGACGGCTGTGCGCAAGGCCTCGATCTGGGTCACGCGCTCCAGCAGGAAGGTCTTGAGCTTTTCGCCCTCGCGCTGGCGCGAGGCGGCAAAGTCTTTCAATGCCTGTTGCAGCAAGGCTTGCAGCGTAGCCTGCAGGGTCTCGGCGCTGACTGCGGTACTCTCCAGCACGCCTTTCCAGCCCAGCACCTCGGCTACGCTGAGTTCGCGGGCATCGGGCAATTCTTTGCGGACCAGCGCGCTCCATTGCGCCAGTCGTTGCAGCAGATCGATATTGGGTTGTGTCGTGGCCTGAGTGACCTGCCGCGCGGCGAAGTTGATGCGGCATTCCGCCTTGCCGCGGCTCATCTGTGCCGAGATCGCCTCGCGCAGGGCGGGTTCGTGCGAACGGAACTCGTCCGGCATGCGCAATTGCAGGTCCAGATAGCGGCTGTTGACCGAACGCAGCTCCAGCGTGAGCGAACCGGTCTCCAGTTCGGCGGCGACGGCGGCAAAGCCGGTCATGCTGTAGATCATTGCGGACTCCGGTAGGTAGAAAAAACATGGGCTGAACGCGGCGCATTATATTACGATTGGGGCTTATAACCGCTTCCCGGACAGTAACGGGGGCAATAAATCAGGGATAAGATGAAGTTCGCCGTCCACCAGACCAATCATATCGGTGCCCGCAAGTACAACCAGGATCGCGTGGGATATGCCTATACCAGTGACGCGCTGCTGCTGGTGCTGGCCGACGGTATGGGCGGGCATTTGCATGGCGAGATCGCAGCGCAGATTGCGGTACTGACCTTCATGCGCGCCTTCGGCCGCCTCAAGGACGGGCGCGTGAAAGAGCCGGAAGTCTTTTTGCGCGAGACCATGCGCGCCGGGCATGACGCCATCTTCGACTATGCGCGCCAGGAGGAACTGGGCGGCAGTCCGGGCACCACCTGCGTCGCCGCGCTGGTACAGGATGGTCATATGTGGTGGGCCCACGCGGGCGATTCGCGCTGCTACCTGCTGCGCGGCAATAAGGTGGCCGATGTGACGCATGACCACTCGGTGGTTCAGCAGTGGGCCGACTGGGGCATCATCGGCGC
The DNA here is from genome assembly GCA_003445795.1 of Gallionellaceae bacterium. GTDB lineage: Bacteria > Pseudomonadota > Gammaproteobacteria > Burkholderiales > Gallionellaceae > Sideroxyarcus. Next base: position 4,665 of record DMCN01000096.1, on the reverse strand, counting down.
GGACGAGATGAAGACACACCCCGACCGCAACAAGATCACCAATTGTCTGGGCGGAGTGGAAGACATCTTTTACGTCGATGTCTCGCCGCCGGCTGCGGTGCAACCGGGTGATACCCTGTTGCTGTGCAGCGACGGTTTCTGGAGTCCCCTGGAGGACGGGGAGATGGCAAAACTGTCTTCGGTTGCCGACCTGCAGGAAAGACTCGTTGAATTGGCCGAAATGGCGGTGTTGCGCGATTCCATACGTGCAGACAATACCACCGCGGTGGTGGCGCGCTTGGGGGAACAGGAAGAGGAACACACGACCGACATGCCGATGTGCATCATGCTGGACGAGCGCCCAGAACCCAGGGGCTTCTGACAAGTCCGCTATAATCCCTGCCGTTCAATTCCAATTCCGAGGTTCCGTCATGCGTCCAAGTCAGCGTAAGCCAGACCAGCTCCGTGCTATCCGTATCACCCGCCATTACACCAAACATGCCGAAGGTTCCGTGCTCATCGAGTGCGGCGATACCAAGGTCATCTGCACCGCCAGCGTGGAAGAACGCGTGCCGCCGCACAAGAAAGGCAGCGGCGAGGGCTGGGTGACGGCGGAATACGGCATGCTGCCGCGTTCCACTGGCGAACGCATGGGCCGCGAGGCGGCCAAGGGCAAGCAATCCGGCCGCACACAGGAGATACAGAGATTGATCGGACGCAGCCTGCGCGCCGTGGTCGATCTTGGCAAGCTCGGCGAGCGCACCATCACGCTGGATTGCGACGTGATCCAGGCCGACGGCGGCACGCGCACTGCCAGCATCACCGGTGCCTATGTGGCGCTGCATGATGCAGTGAGCACGCTGATGCAAAAGGGGCTGGTGAAAGAAAGCCCGCTCAAAGATTCAGTTGCCGCCATCTCGGTCGGCATCTATCAGGGCACGCCGGTACTCGATCTCGATTACCCCGAAGACTCCGATTGCGATACCGACATGAACGTGGTGATGCTGGGCAGCGGCCACTTTGTCGAAGTGCAGGGCACGGCCGAAGGCCATCCCTTCTCGCGCGAAGAGATGGACACGCTGCTGGAACTGGCCAAGCACGGCATCATGCAACTGGGCGAGATGCAGCGGGCGGCGTTGAGCAAATGAACAAGCTGGTCATCGCCTCCAACAACCCGGGCAAGCTGCGCGAGTTCGAAAGGATGCTGGCGCCGCTCGGCATCGAGGTGGTGACGCAGGCGCAGTTGGGCATCTCCGAAGCCGAAGAGCCGCATTGCACCTTCGTCGAAAACGCCCTGGCCAAGGCGCGCCATGTCAGCCGCGCGAGCGGCCTGCCTGCACTGGCGGACGATTCCGGTATCTGTGTCGAAGCGCTGGGCGGCGCGCCCGGCGTGCAATCGGCGCGTTATGCCGGAGAGAATCCCAAATCCGACCGGCGCAACAACGACAAATTGATGCAGGACATGCAGGGCGTAACGGATCGCCGTGCACATTACTATTGCGTGCTGGTGCTGGTGCGCCATGCCGACGACCCGCAACCTGTGATCGCCGAAGGCGAGTGGTGGGGCGAGATCGCGCACGAGGAACGCGGCGACGGCGGCTTCGGCTACGACCCGATGTTCTGGTTGCCCGACTTCGGCAAAATGAGTTCCGAGCTGACTCATGATGAAAAACACGCGATCAGTCACCGGGGCAAAGCGATGAAGGTGCTGCTGGAAAAACTGAAATTGAAACACTAGGCGCAAAACTGACGCACATGCCCGCCCACCCGTTGCAACCCGTCGGCCTCAAGTCGCAGGTGGTGAACTTCCAAGCGTTGCCGCCGCTATCGCTCTACATCCATATTCCCTGGTGCGTGCGCAAATGCCCGTATTGCGATTTCAACTCGCACGAGGCGCGTGGTGGTGGGTTTCCGGAAAAAGAATACGTTGAGGCCTTGGTGCGAGATCTGGAGATGGCGCTGCCGCTGATCTGGGGGCGCAAGGTCTACACCGTGTTCTTCGGCGGTGGTACGCCCAGTCTGTTGAGCGGGGCGGCTGTCGGGGAGATTCTGCGCCAGGTGCGCATGCTGCTGCCGCTGGATCTCAACGCCGAGATCACGCTGGAGGCGAACCCGGGAACGGTGGAGGCGGACAAGTTCGCGCAGTTCAAGGATGCCGGGGTTAACCGGCTGTCGCTGGGTATCCAGAGTTTCAACGATGCGCACTTACAGGCATTGGGACGTATCCATTCTGCCGATGAAGCCAAGCGGGCAATCGCGATTGCGCAACAGCACTTCGACAACATCAACCTCGACTTGATGTACGCGCTGCCGCAGCAGACCTTGAATGAAGCGTTGCAGGATGTGCAGACCGCATTGCAGTTCAAACCGCAACACCTTTCCTGTTACCACCTGACGCTGGAGCCGAACACGCTGTTCGCGCATCAGCCGCCGGAAGTGCCCGACGACGACGCCAGTAGCGAGATGCAGCAGCGCATCGAGGAGATGCTGGCCGCACACGGCTACGAACATTACGAGACTTCCGCCTTCGCTCAGCCGAAAAAGCAATCGCGCCACAACCTCAACTACTGGCAGTTCGGCGACTACCTAGGCATCGGTGCGGGTGCGCACAGCAAGCTGAGCTTCCACGACAAAGTGATACGGCAAGCGCGCCCCAAGCAACCGCAGGCCTACATGGAAAGTGTCGCGCAGGACAAGCAGTTGCTGGGCAAGGACGATCTCGCCTTCGAGTTCATGATGAATGCCCTGCGGCTGAATGGCGGCTTCGACGAGACGCTGTTTCAGGAACGCACCAGCCTGCCCTTGCTGGTGATACGGCGTGAGCTGGAAGAAGCGGAGAAGCGCGGACTGTTGCTGCGCGAAGGACAACGCATCGCGCCGACCGAGAGGGGTCGGCGCTTCCTCAACGATCTGCTACAGATCTTTCTTGCGGCGGAAGACCAGGTCCCACACGCCATGCCCGAGGCGTAGTCCGCGCTGCTCGAACTTGGTGAGTGGACGGTAGTCCGGGCGGGGGGCGTAATCGGCCGCCGTGTTCTCCAGTTGCGGTTCCTCGCTCAGCACGCGCAGCACCTGCTCGGCATAGTCCTGCCAGTCAGTGGCGACATGGATGTATCCACCGGGTTTGAGTTTCTGCACCAGTTGCGCGATGAACGGCGACTGTATCAGGCGCCGCTTGTTATGACGGGCCTTGTGCCAGGGGTCGGGGAAGAAGATGTGCACGCCGTCCAGCGTGCCGTCCGCGATCATGTCGCGCAGCACTTCCACGGCATCGTGCTGCATGATGCGGATATTGTTCAGATGCTCGGAATCGATCAGCTTGAGCAGGTTGCCCACGCCCGGCGTGTGTACTTCCAGCGCGAGATAGTCGATTTCGGGATGCGCCGCGGCGATGGTCGCGGTGCTGTCACCCATGCCGAAGCCGATCTCCAGAACCTTGGGCGCTTTGCGCCCGAATGCCTGGTCGAGATCGAGCTGTCGTGTGATGTAGGGGATGCCGTAGCGCGGCAGCCAGGTGTCGATGGCACGCTGCTGCGCGACCGAGACGCGGCCAGCGCGCAGCACGAAGCTGCGGATATGCCGCTTGCTGAGGTCTTCTGTTTCGCTCATCAGCTGCGTGTCGAGGAGATGATGCCCGCTGTCGGCGAACTCGGGCTGGCGCTGTACAGTTTCTTCGGCATGCGCCCGGCCAGATAGGCCTCACGTCCGGCCTCCACGCCTTTCTTCATCGCGCTTGCCATCAGCACCGGGTCTTTCGCACCGGCGATGGCGGTGTTCATGAGGACGCCGTGGCAACCCAATTCCATCGCGATGGCGGCATCGGAAGCGGTGCCCACGCCCGCGTCCACGATCACCGGCACTTTCACGCGCTCCATCACCAGCTGCAGGTTCCACGGGTTGAGGATGCCCATGCCGGAGCCGATCAGCGAGGCCAGCGGCATGATAGCGACGCAGCCGATGTCTTCCAGTTGCTTGGCGACGATGGGGTCGTCCGAGGTGTACACCATCACTTGGAAACCTTCCGCTACCAGTGTCTTCGCGGCGGCGATGGTCTCGATCACGTTGGGGTACAGCGACTGCGGATCGCCCAGCACTTCCAGTTTGACCAGCGAGTGACCGTCCAGCAGTTCGCGCGCGAGGCGCAACGTGCGCACTGCATCTTCAGCGGTATAGCAACCCGCCGTGTTGGGCAGGTAGGTGAATTTCGACATCGGTACGGAGTCGAGCAGGTTGGGCTCGTTGGCGTTCTGGCCGAGGTTGGTGCGGCGGATCGCCACGGTCACGATCTCGGCGCCGCTGGCGTCCAGTGCCGCGCGCGTCTCGGTGAAGTCCTTGTACTTGCCGGTGCCGACCAGCAGTCGCGACGAGTAGCTTTTTCCTGCGATGATCAGATTGTCATTCATGGTTGTGTACCTGTAGGTTCAGCCGCCGCCGACGGCGACGACGATCTCGAGCCTGTCGCCATCGGACAGGCGCTGGGTGGGAAATGTGCTGCGCGGCACGATCTCGCCGTTGCGTTCGAGCGCGACACGCTTGCCGGTCAGCCCCATCTCGTCGATGAGGGCGGCGACGGTTAGTGTGCCGGAAAGCTGGCGTGTTTCGCCGTTGATGTTGACGCTGATCACAGTGGTTGCCCGTGTTAGAATTCGCGCCGCATTCTACACGCGGGTGTAGTTCAATGGTAGA
>DMCN01000028.1 GCA_003445795.1 Gallionellaceae bacterium | reverse complement strand
GCCCTACAAGCCCAAGCGCCGCACCAAGGCGCAAATCGCCTTGGAGGCGGGGCTGGAGCCGCTGGCCGATGCGCTGCTGGAAAATCCTTCGCTGAACCCGGAAGAGGAAGCGGCCAAGTATCTGAAAGAGGCGTTCACCAACGAGTTGGGCGACAGCAATCCCGGCGTGCCGGACGCGAAGGCGGCGCTGGACGGCGCGCGCCAGATACTGATGGAGCGCTTCGCCGAGGATGCGACGCTGCTGCAAAGCCTGCGCGAATACTTGCAGGATCACGGCGTGGTCGAATCGAAAGTGGTCGAGGGCAAGGAAGCAGCGGCGGAGAAATATGCCGACTACTTCGATTATTCCGAATCCATCAACACCATTCCTTCGCACCGCGCGCTTGCGGTGTTCCGCGGTCGCCGCGAAGAGATGCTGGATGTGCAACTGCGTCTGGATACGGAAGAAGAGAAGCCGACCTGGGCCTCACCGCACAATCCCTGCGAGATGCGCATCGCCGCGCGTTTCAACATCAAGGACATGAACCGTCCCGCCGATCGCTGGCTGCTGGACACCGTGCGCTGGACCTGGCGCGTGAAGATGTTCATGCATCTGGAGACCGAGCTGATGGGCGCGCTGCGCAGCAAGGCCGACACCGAGGCCATCAATGTGTTCGCGCTCAACCTGAAAGCACTGCTGCTGGCCGCACCCGCCGGGCCGCGCGTGACCATGGGGCTGGACCCCGGCATCCGCACCGGCGTGAAGGTGGCGGTGGTGGACGAGACCGGCAAGGTGGTGGATACCGCCACCATCTATCCGCACCAGCCGCGCAATGATTGGGATGGGTCCTTGCATGTCCTGTCGCAGTTGGCCGAGAAGCACCGCGTGACGGTGATCTCCATCGGCAACGGCACGGCCTCGCGCGAGACGGACAAGCTGGCGCGCGACCTGATCAAGCTGCGCCCTGAATTGAAGATGACCAGCATCGTTGTTTCCGAAGCAGGTGCCTCAGTGTATTCCGCTTCCGAATTCGCCTCGCGCGAATTGCCGGAGCTGGATGTATCGCTACGCGGTGCGGTGTCCATCGCGCGCCGCCTGCAAGACCCGCTGGCCGAGTTGGTGAAGATCAATCCCAAGTCGATCGGCGTGGGCCAATACCAGCACGACGTGAGCCAGTTCCAGTTGGCGCGTTCGCTGGATGCGGTGGTGGAAGATTGCGTGAATGCGGTGGGCGTGGATGTGAACACGGCATCGGTGCCTTTGCTGGCGCGCGTTTCCGGCTTGAGCAGCAGCGTGGCGCAAGCCATCGTTAACCAGCGCGACCTGAAAGGCAGGTTCAACAGCCGCGCCGAATTGCGCGAAGTACCGCGCCTGGGCGACAAGACTTTTGAACAGGCGGCGGGCTTCTTGCGCATCATGGACGGCAACGATCCGCTCGATGCTTCGGCTGTCCACCCCGAATCGTATCCGCTGGTGCAAAAGATCCTCGCCGACATCAAGCAGGAGATCAAAGGCGTGATCGGCAACGGCGCACTGCTGCGCGCGCTCAATCCTGCCAAGTACGCGAACGAGCAGTTCGGCATCCCGACCATCACCGACATCCTCAAGGAACTGGAAAAGCCCGGCCGCGACCCGCGCCCCGAGTTCACCACCGCGACCTTCAAGGAAGGCGTGGAAGAACTGAAAGACCTGGAACCCGGCATGATCCTCGAAGGCGTGGTGACCAATGTGGCGGCGTTCGGCGCGTTCGTGGATATCGGCGTGCATCAGGATGGTCTGGTGCACATCTCCGCACTCGCCGACAAATTCGTCAAAGACCCGCACACCGTGGTGAAGGCGGGGCAGGTGGTGAAGGTGAAGGTGCTGGAGGTGGATGTGAAGCGCAAGCGCATCGCGTTGACCATGCGCTTGACGGATGCGGCGCCGCAGGCTGGAGGTAAGGTGGAGGTGAAACATGAGCCGCGTGAGCGGAGCGGGCAGGGGAAGCCTGCGCCTAAACCTGCCAGCCGTGCGCCTGCGCAACCTGCAATGGGTGGGGCGATGGCGGCGGCGTTTGCGAAGTTGAAGGGTTAATCAAAATACCCGTTCGCCCTGATCCTTCGACGAGCTCAGGACTAAAGGCGGGTCGAAGGGTGAACGTCTTTAATGATTTTTTTAGTGCCCCCGTAGGTCCGTGCGCCGTTCAACCCTTCGACAGGCTCAGGGCGAACGGGTTTGGGGGTTGTGCCGGGTTGAAGTGTGAATGCACGTAGCTCTGCGCTCCGTTCACCCCTTCGACTTGCCTTTAGTCCTGAGCGTAGTCGAAGGGGCAGGGCGAACGGGGTTGGGGGGGCAGTTTTGAAGGGGCAGGGCGAACGGGTTTTGGTTTTGTGGGATAACAAGAAAATGGCCAGATCGCTCTGGCCATTTTTATTGCTTCGGATTCAAGCCTCGCCGAATGCGGCGGGTTGGTTACTGGTTTGCGGTGTTGGTGATCTTTTCGAACTCGACGGTCGATACCTGGTTGACGTTCAGGTATTCGTCGGTGACATCCTTCTCCGAGGCGACGGCATTGTCGCGGCACCATTTGCGCCAGGCGGCGCGGCCGAGTTTGGCGCTGCCGGGCAAACCCACCAGATAGTAGGTCTTGCCGCTGCGCGTGATGGCGGTCATGGTTTCCAGATCGAAGGATTGTATCGGGCTTGAGGCGCGGCCCAGATTGTTGGTGATGTCGTGGCCATAGACATGGCGACTGAGGACTCCGTCCTTGGACGCGATCTCCATCACGCGCCAGCGGCGCAGTGAGACGTTTCCGGATTCGTTTGCGACATTCTGTGACGACATTGCTTACCCCGGTGATACTGAGCTACAAGTGCTGCGCACGATACGCCCTCGGCTAGAGTGGGTCAATGCGATGGCGATGCTTTGAGCAGCGCGGACAGGACAAGCCCGCCCGAGTCTGTGGGTGCGATTGTAGCGGTGTTCGCACAGTTGAAAGCTTGAGTCCGCTACTGCGGATAGCAGGGTAGTCGAAGATCAGTCAGTCCCTGTCCGCATCCGGACAGGTTTCCCTCAATTCCATCCTTAAACTCTCGGATACTGGGCATTCTGGCCCTTCAGGGGGATGGCACGCACGTTGCTAATATTATAATGTGCGCCGATTCTATAAATCGGCTTGCGGCTTTAGTAACCACTTTATAAAGGATGGATTGTAATGACTCAGATGCGGGTGCTGGTAACAGGTGGTGCGGGTTTCATCGGTTCACATAGTGTAGATGCGATACTGGCACACGGCGCCCATGTCACCGTGTTCGACAGCTTCATCACCGGCAAGCGCGAAAATCTGCCGCAGCATGCCAACCTGCAGGTGGTCGAGGGTGACATCCGCGATCAGGCGGCGGTGGACAAAGTGCTGCAGGGCATCACCCATGTGCTGCATCTGGCGGCGCAGGTCTCGGTCCCGGCTTCGGTGATCGATCCGCTCGGTTCCAGCCAGAACAACATCGACGGTTTTCTCAATGTGCTGGATGGCGCGCGTCGTGCCGGGGTGAAGCGTTTCGTCTATGCTTCCAGCGCGGCGGTGTACGGTGCGCCCGAACAGGTGCCGCTGAACGAATCTTCCCCGGTCATGCCGCTGTCGCCCTATGGTCTGGAGAAGTACATCAACGACCAGTATGCCGCACTGTTCCGCTCGCTCTACAACCTCTCTTCGCTCGGTATGCGTTACTTCAACGCCTACGGTCCGCGCCAGGACCCGAAATCGCCTTATGCGGGCGTGATCAGCCGTTTCGCGGCGGCGCTGGCGAATGACGAGAACATGCGCGTGTTCGGCGACGGCGGGCAGACGCGCGATTACATCTTCGTGAAGGATGTCGCGCAACTGAATCTGCGCGCGCTGTTGAGCGACGGTGTCGGTGTGTGCAATATCGGCACCGGCTACAGCGTGACCCTGCTCGAACTGATCGCCACGCTGGCCGAATGTGCCGGGCGTGAAGCGAAGATCCGCCATGAGGCCCCCGCGCAGGGCGATATCCGCCATTCCAGCGTGACGCCGGAGCGGATGCATCAACTTCTGTCACCACCGGCGATGACTTCGCTATCCGAGGGCTTGCGGCAACTTCTCGCTTCCCCGGTGTGACTGGTTTGATCTCCCGGATCGCCGTGCTCTTCTGGCTGCTGGTTTCTTCCGCAGCCGCGGAGACCAGCATCGCCATGTATTACGGCACGAACCCGCCCTGGGACGAGTTGCGCGCGTTCGATGTGGTGGTGGTGGAACCTTCCAATGTGCCCGACCCGAAAATCCACAGCGACGACAAGTCGGCTCTGTTTGCCTACGTGGCTGTTGGCGAGGCTTCGCCCGAGCGCGCTTACCTGAAAGATATGCCGGAGGCATGGAAGCTGGGCGAGAACAACGATTGGGGCAGCATCGTCATCGACCAGTCGCAGCCGAAGTGGCCCGCGTTCTTCGTCGAGCAGATCATCAAGCCATTGTGGGATGCGGGCTATCGCGGCTTCTTCCTCGATACGCTCGATTCCTATCAACTCGTCGCCAAGACCGATGCCGAGCGCGCGAAGCAGGAAGCGGGAATGGCCACGGCGCTGCGCGCGCTGAAGAAGCGTTATCCGCAGGCGCGACTGATCTTCAATCGCGGTTTCGAGATATTGCCGCAGGTGCATGATCTGGCCTTCGCGGTGGCGGCCGAATCGTTGTTCCAGGGCTGGGACCAGGCGAAGCAGCAATACCGTGCCGTGCCGGTCAACGACCGCGAATGGCTGCTGGGACAACTCAATCGTGTGAAGCAGGAGTACAAGCTGCCGGTGCTGGCCATCGACTACGTCGCGCCCGGGCAGCGCGCTGTGGCGCGCGAGACGGCGGCGAAGATCCGCAAACTGGGATTCATCCCGTGGGTGACGAACCCCAAGCTGGACATGCTCGGCGTTGGCGAGATCGAGGTGATGCCGCGCAAGGTGCTGATGGTGCATAACACCGCCGACAGCCAGTTCGAGCTAATCTCGGCCAGTGTGTTCAATTACGCGACCATGCCGTTGAACTATCTGGGCTACAGCACGCAATATCTGGATGCTCGCCAGCCGCTGCCGGACGCTATCCTCACCGGCCGCTATGCCGGGATCGTGGTCTGGCTGGATGCGCCTTCGGGCAAGCAGGGCGGGATGCTGGCGACCTGGTTGAAGAGGCAGATCGATGCCGGCGTGCCGGTGGTCATATTGGGCGAAGGCGAGTTCCTGTTCGCGCGTAGCGAGGCGAAACAGCTCGGCCTGCAATATGCTTCGGCGAGCGAGGAACGCTCCAACCTGCGTATCGCGCAGCGCGATCCGATGATCGGCTACGAGGCGCAACCGGTCTTCGATCGCTCGGCGTTCTTTCCCCTGCGCGCGCAGGGCGGCAAGGCGCTGCTCACGCTGGCGAATGACAAGGGGGTGACGCAGGAGGCGGTCGCGCTGACCCCTTGGGGCGGTTATGCCCTCAACCCGCATGTGCTGGTCGATCTGCCGGATATCGGCGACAGCAAGCTTCCGCACAATGCGGGCAAGAACATCCGCTGGGTGTTCAATCCGATCGAGTTCCTGCGCCGCGGGCTCAAGCTGCCGGAGATGCCGGTACCGGACGTGAGTACCGAAAGCGGTCGGCGCCTGTTGATGGTGCATATGGATGGCGACGCGTTCCTCAGTCGCGGCGAGTTCCCGGGGACGCCCTATGCGGGTCAGGTGCTGTACGACCAGATACTGAAGAAATACACCTTGCCGTCGACCATCTCCATCATTCAGGGCGAGATCGGACCGGACGGCATGTACCCGGAACAGTCTGCCGCACTGGAGAAGATCGCGCGCCAGATCTTTGCGCTGCCGCATGTGGAGATGGCCAGCCATTCGTTCTCGCATCCGTTCTTCTGGCGCCATGCGGTCAACAATCCCGACGACGATGGGTATCACCTGGCGATCCCGAACTATTCTTTCGATCTGCAAAAAGAGATCCCCGGCACCATCGAATACATCGAATCCAAACTGGCCCCGCCGGGCAAGAAGATGAAGGTGTTCCTCTGGACCGGCGATTGCGAACCCGGCGAAGATGCGGTCGGGCTGGCCTACCGTAGCGGCGTCATGAGCATGAACGGCGGCGACACCACGATGACCCGCAGCTATCCGACCCTGACGCTGGTCGCTCCGCTGGGCGTGCCCAAGGGCAGATACTTCCAGGTCTATGCGCCGAACCAGAACGAGAATGTCTATACCAACGACTGGACCGGGCCGTTCTACGGCTATGAGCGCGTCATCGAGACGTTCGAGATGACCGATGTGCCGTATCGCCTGAAGCCGATCGATATCTATTACCACACCTATTCTGCGAGCAAGCCGTCTTCATTGCGGGCGCTGGACAAAGTCTACAAATGGGCACTGGCGCAGGAGACGACCCCCGTCTACGCCTCCGACTATGTGCGCAAGGTGCTGGACTTCAACAGCATGGTGGTGGCGCGCACGCCCGACGGTTTCCTGGTGCGCGGTGGCGACGATCTGCGCCAGTTGCGCGCGCCACTGACGCTCGGCCAGCCGGCTGTCGGGGAGAGTGTCGCCCTGGCCGGATTCAATCGCCATCGCGACAACCAATATCTGCATGTCAGCGACGGCGAGGCGCGCATCCGCTTCCGCAAATCGGCTGCTGCCGCGCCTTATCTGGTCTCGGCCAATGCCCGCATCACGCGTATGACGATGTCCGCTGCGGCGGATGGCAAGTCGATGAGCCTTGCGCTGCAGGGCCGGGTACCGCTGCGATTCGCGCTGGCGCTGGGGGCGCGCTGCACGGTGCGCGCCGACGGCCATGCACTCAAACCGGACACGACCCGCAATCAAGTGGGCTATTTTTCCACGCAGACACATGCAATCGACGACTTACGAATTCACTGCCCGAAGTAAAGCCGGGATCGAGCGCCCGAAACTGATGTCCGCGTGGACGCTGGCAGGCTTTGCCGTGCTGGTGCTGATCCCGCTGGTGCTGATCTTTCCGAAGCAATCGTTGCTGCGGCAGGCATCGCAGCAACGGCTGGGCGATCCGCTGACGGTGAGCTATCTCGGCAACCTCTTGCGCGCGGAGCCGGGCAATATCGAATTGCGCCTGCTGCTGGCCGAGCACAAGACCCATCTTGGCGATACCGAAGGTGTCGCTGAACTGATTCAACCAGCGCTCGCAAGTGCCGATCCCACCCGGCAAGCCAACGGTCTGCTGGCCGAGTACAAACTGGTGCTTGCGCTGCTGGCGAAGGAGAATCGGTACAGCGCGCAATACCGTAGCCTGCTCTCCCGCGCTACAGAGATATTCGTGCGACTCTCGAACAAGCCATGGTCATTGCCGACCCTGGTGTATCTGGCCGGACAGGCGGACCGCTTGCAGGAACGCGGCGTTTCGGTGCTGTTGTACCGCGCCATCGAGGATGCTTCAAGATCGGTGTCGGTGGACTGGCTGGCTGCGGCTGCGGCGCGTTCGCTTGCCAAGGGTGAACACGGGCTGGCAGCGCATCTGTATTTTCTGGCGCGACACCGGGAATACACGATCTCCGGCCAGCGCGCCTATCTGTTGGCCGGTATCCGTGCGCTGATGTGGGGGGGCTTCTACGACAGGGCTATGCAGGCCATCGATCAGCATGTGGGAAATCTCGAACATGATGACGAGACGTTGTACTCGCTGGTACGGGTTGCACGGGAAGCGAACGACCAGGAGCGCGCCATACGTTACACCAAACGCCTGCTGCATCTCTCCTGGCTGGGCGAGGTCTGGGCCTGGGTCAGGGATGTCGATCTGCGTCTGCTCGGTATCGCCGATGCGGAGGCGGAAGAACAGCAGGAAATCCCGGTCGAGAAGATCCGCGCTTACGATCCGCGAACCTATCAGCTCGCCTACGATGTCTTCATGTCCAACAGCAAGCTCGAAGATGCGTTCCGCGTCGCCGAGGCCGCCGTGCGCCAGTCGCCGAAGGAGAAGATATGGCACAAGCGTCTGGCGGAGCTGGCCGAATGGCTGGGGCGGCCCGAGATCGCGTTGCGCGAATGGAAGTGGCTGCTCAAACGGGACGGCAGCCGCACTGCACTGCTCGCGGTGTTGCGTCTGGCGCCCATGCTCAACGATTACGACGCATTGCTGGATGGCTGGAAAAGCCTGGCGGTCTCGCAGGATCCGGATGATGTGCAGAGCGAGAACATGGCCTCCCTGTTCGAACAGACCGGAAGGCATCGCGAAGGCTCCCGTTATTTCGAAGAGCGCTATGCCGCCAATCACCGTGCCGCCCATCTGGAGATCGCTGCACGGCTGGCCGAACATGGCGGCGATGACGACCGCGCGCGCCGCCTGTATTTCCGTTTGCTCGATCGCCACGGTGCGAACGCCGACCTGACGATCAAGATCGTCAACATCTATCTGCGCAAAGGCGAATACCAGAAAGCCTACGACCTGCTGCAAAAGAACCGGAATCATGCCGGAGAAAAGGATTCCGACTACTGGAAGGCGCTGGCCGATCTGGCCTGGCAGTTGCAACAGGACAGCGATGCCCTGAACAGTTACCGCCATCTGTCGGATACGGGCAAGCTGGCGCGGGAAGACATCGTCCGGCTGATCTATCTGCTGAACGATTCGAAGCAGGAGGAAAAAGCGGCCCTGGCGGAACTCGCCTACCGCCGCTTCGACGATCGCGACATGCTGTTGCGGGCGCTGGAGATCTACGCGGCAAGGGGTGATGTGGCGGCGCAGAGACGCCTGTTCGAAAGCGTGGCGGCCCGCGGCAACGTGGACTTGTCCGGCACGCCCCGTTATTACCTGTTGCGCGCAGAGTACCAGCAGGCGAACGGCGATTTCGCCGCCGCCCGCGCCGATTACCGCCGCGCGGTCGCCATTTCCCCCGACGATCCGGTCACCGTCAACGGCATCATGTGGTTCCTCATCGACGGTCACGACGAAGCAGGGCTGCGCGAAATGATCGCACTGATCGTGGCACGCGGCGAACAGAACGAGCCGGCCTATTGGGGGGTGCTTGCCGCGGCCTATCAGGTGATCGGCCAGCCGACGCGTGCGGTGGCCTATTACACCCGGCTGCTCAAACAGGAGAAGCAGGATTTCCTGTGGCTGGTGAATTACGCCGATGCGCTGCAACAGGCGAGGCAGGAGGGCTTGGCGGATCGCGTGCGCCAGCAGGCATGGCAGCAACTGAAAGCGCGCCTGTCGGACAAACCGCTGGCGTTGCCGTTCCCGCCCGACATGCTGGCGGCGGCACGTCTGTCGATGATGAACCATCCGGGAGATCCCGCGCTGGCGCTGGTGCGCTCGGTGCTGCGGCAGGACAGGCTGGTCGAGAGGAACGCTGCGACAGACCTCGCCACCAGCGAACTGGTGCTGGGCTGGTCGGTTTCCACCGAGCGTTCGCCAGGTGCCAAGGCCTGGTTGTGGCAACGTTACGGACGCTCCCTCAAACGGCCGCTCTGGGCCGAAGCATCGGTGGCACAGGCGGACGAAGACCGCACCACGCTCGACGGTCTGGTGGCCACTCAGGCCGACGGCCTTTCCGGACCGGTGTTGCGTGATGCGCTGAAAACGCTGGGGCGGACGGGGGAGGCGCGCGCCGTGGCGTACGCGGAACTGGAGAACGATCCGGAAAGCGCGACAGCGCATGCGCACCTGACCGAAGATGCGCTGGCCGCCGCGAGTTTTGTCGATGCCGGGATGCGGCAGGCGCTGTTGGGCAGTCTGCATCAGTTCGAACGCTACCTGCGTCTCGACATGCCGCTCGACCACGACACCCGCATCGCGGTCGAATATGCGCGTACCGGACAATCTGATGATGACACCTCCGAATTCGCCACGGTGCCGCCCCGGGTGACCGTCGGGGGAATCGCCCTGAAGCACCGCGGCAAGCGTGGCGATACCGAACTCGCCGTGCGCCGCCGCAACGAACTCAGCCACACTACCGAAGCTGAATTGAAACATTCCACGGATATCCTGAGCCGTAGCACATTGCAGTTCGGGGTCGAATTCCACACGGCAGCCACGGATTCCAGCCTGCTGCGGGAGCTCGCCATGCGCAACCGGGTCAGCACTGCGCTGCTGTATTCCATCAGCAAGCGCGATCATCTGTATGTGGATCCCGGTTGGGCGCGTTATTACATGCACGGCGGCGAATATCTGGGCAGCGGGAAGAACCTTGCCTGGGAACTGGGGCACCGATTCCGCACGGAATATCCGGACTGGAAGGTGCGGCTGATCGGCGCCCATACACGCTTCGCGCCGATTGCCGCAGCACCCATCGAGTTGCCGGCTGACTCCAACCTCTACGGCGCCTGTCTGGGTGTCGGTGAAGGGCGCAGGCTGAGCTATGCCCGCATGTGGTTACCCTATCTGGATTACTGCTACACCTATAACGATGTCAGCGGCAGCGGCTATAATGCCGGGCTTGGATTGGCAGGTCCGGTCGTCGGTGCTGATCAGCTTTCGCTGAATTATGGACTGGAGCGGGGAGGGGTCGACTCTCTCTTCTCCCGCAGTTACGAACTGGAATTGAACTACCGCTATTATTTCGATTGATTATTGCCATCCACGCAAAGGGAACAAAATGAAGACCATCAGAATCGGCATCCTGCTTCTAGTCGCGGCACTATCATCCTGCGCGGTCATGGATCGCGCTGCCACGGGAAAGCAGCTTGAGCGCAATGCAAAGTGGGCCTTGCTGCCCATTGTCAACCACACCGATGTGCCCCAGGCCGGATTGCGCGCCGAGACTATCGCCGAGGTGCTGTTGCGCAGCCGCGAGATCGCCAACCTGCACCACTATCCGGCGACGCTCAATCGTGACAGCCTGTTCGAGCCGGCAGAGCGCAAGGCTGTGGCCGATGCACTGAGCTGGGCGCGCGAGCAGGGCGTTCGCTACGCGGTGACCGGTGCCGTGGACGAGTGGCATTACAAGGTGGGCATCGACGGTGAACCTGCGGTCGGCATGACACTGCAGGTGATCGACCTCAAGAACGGCGACAGCGTGGTATGGACCGCGGCAGGCAGCAAGACCGGCTGGAGCCGCGACGCGCTGAGCGCGGTCGCCCAGAAACTGATCGGAGAAATGCTGGACGATATCCCGTTGCAGTGATCGCCAATTGGACCCTAGAACCCTGTTACATGCTGCGCTGGCGCGACTGAACGTCACGCTGGCCCCGGTCCGTTCCAACCGCTTGATGTGGCTGGAAGTGGTGGTCATCTCGCTCGGCGCCATCGCGGTGGGCATGTTCTTCCAGCGCGACAACCCGTTCCAGGTTGGCAGCGAATTCCACTGGATATGGCTGGCCCCCGTGCTGATCGCGCTGCGCTACGGCGTGGTGCCGGGCGTCGTCTCCTCGCTCATCCTGATCGCCGCATGGAAGCTGATCCTCCTGCTGGGGGGGCAGCAGGAGAACTTTCCGGAACAGTTCTTCCTCGGCGGGCTTATCCTCACCATGATCTGCGGCGAATTCAGCGCGGCCTGGTCTTCGCGTCTGCGCCGTGCGGAAGAGACCAACCGCTATCTCGACGAGCGTCTCGCGCGCATCACTTCGCGTCACCTGTTGCTGCGACTTTCGCATGACCGCATGGAGCAGGAGATATTGACCAAACCGGTCACTTTGCGCGACGCGCTGAACGGAGTGCGCCAGCTGACGGCCGAGCAGACAAAGGATCGCATGCCGGCTTCTGGCAGGCTGCTGCAGATGCTCACGCAATATTGCCAACTGGAGTCCGCGGCGATCTTCATCCCCGGCAAGGATGGCTGTTACGAGCGAACCAGCCAGATCGGCTCGCCGCCGGATCTGTCGGCGGAAGATCCTTTGCTGCAACACGCGATCGAGAACCGATCGCTGGCGCATCTGCAACTCAAGGGCTTGGGGGATAACGAACTGCCTTCACCGTTCCTGGTGGTGGTGCCCATCCTGAACAGCGAGCAAGAGTCGCTGGGTGTGCTCGCAATCGATCGCATGCCGTTCCTGGCGGTGAACGAAGAGAACCTGCAGATGCTTTCGGTGATGCTCGGCTACTACGCCAATTGCGTCAGCGAAGCTGAAGGCGTGCGCATCATCCGGGACACGTTCCCGTCTGCTCCGATGGATTTTGCCGCCGAGCTCCACAAGCTGCTCATGTTGCAGCGCGGGTACGGTATCAACAGTCATATCGTCGCGCTGCCGTTCGGGAACGACGACGCGGGACGGCAGGCCATCGCCCAGATCACCCGTATCCGGCGCGGACTCGATATCTCCTGGCTGTTGCCAGTCGGCGATCGCACTTTGCTGATCAACCTGATGCCGCTGGCCACAGAGGCTTCGGTGGAGGGGTATCTGATCCGCATCGAGACCATCCTGATGGAATACATGGGCGATGGCTACGACCAGTGGCGCCTGGCGCCGCAGCGCATCAGCTTCGCGGAAGCGGATCCGGTGGTCTCGCTGCAGCGCATCATCGCGGAGCGTCATGATTAAGTACATCCTGATCGCACTGGCGCTAGCACTCGAAGCATCCGGGGTCGGTGCGGTTTCGCATTTTGGCGGTGCCGGCTGGCTCTCGCCGTTGTTCCTGCTGTTGCATGCTGCTGCCAGTGCTTTGCTGGCCGTGGCCGGTTGGCACTTCCTGCCGCGGGATTTTCGCAAGCCGCGTGTCGCAGTGTTGTTTCTGCTGTTCAACTTCGCCTTCTTCGTGCCGGTGCTTGGCATCGCCGGCATGCTGTTCGCGGTCGTGGTCGCCTCGATCCGCCGCAGGGAAGTGGTCATCCAGCCTTTCGCCACGGTGAAGCTGCCCGAGTTCGTGCTGTCGTTGCGCGATACGGAAATGAAATACAGCCAGGGCGGTATCAAATCCCGCCTGACGCAGACATCCGTCCCGACACCGCAGCGCCTGCAATCTCTGCTTGCCTTGCAGGGTATGCCGCCGCGCATCTCCAGCCCGTTGCTGCAGGATATGCTGGGCGATTCTTCCGATGATATCCGCCTGGTGGCTTACGGTCTGCTCGACAACCGGGAACAGAAGATCACCGCGCAGATACATCGCGAGTTGGTCAGTCTCAGGGATACGGAGAATCCGGAGATGAAGCTGATGGGGCTGCGGCATCTGGCCGAACTCTACTGGGAGATGATTTACGCCGGTCTGGCGCAGGGTGACCTGCGCACCCACGCATTGAACCAGGCACTGCAATATGCCGACAGCGCACTGGAACTGACGCCGCAGGATGCCGGTTTGCTGTTGCTCAAGGGACGCATCCTGCACGAGCTGAAACGGCACGAAGAGGCGACGGTGGTGTTGAACGCCGCGATAAAGCAGGGGCTGCCCGAGTCGCGCGTGCTGCCTTATATCGTCGAGATCGCCTTTGTCCGCCGTGATTTCGCGACCGTGCAGCGTCTGCTGGAACGCCTGTCCCAATCGCAGCTCACACCGATCATGCAGAACGCGATCCGTTTCTGGGTGCAGCCGGAACACAAGGAGAGCGCGACATGACGTTCCCGCGCGCCGAGCGTGCCGATATCGGCCTGTTGCTGGAAGGGACCTTTCCCTATGTCTCGGGCGGGGTGTCGAGCTGGGTCAACCAGATCATCCGCGGTTTCCCGCAATATACCTTTGCGCTGGTGTTCATCGGCAGCCGCAAGGAGGATTACGGCGAACCGAAATATACATTGCCGGATAACGTCGTTCATCTGGAGGTGCATTATCTCTACAACGAGCACGAGATCCCGCAGATACGCCCCAAGCTCGGTGATGCCAGGGTGTTCGGCAACATCAAGCACATGCATGAGTGTTTCCGCCACCCCGAGACTCACACCGACGGCAAGGAGACTTTTCGCGCGTTGATTCCGGAGCTTTCTCCGCACGGCAAGGCCGGACTGGACACCTTTCTGTACAGCCAGGAGGCGTGGGGCTTCGTCAAAGAGAAATATCAGCAACATTGTTCAGACCCTTCATTCGTCGATTATTTCTGGACTGTGCGTTCCATGCACGCGCCGGTGTGGATGCTGGCCGAGATCGCCGAGAACTTCATTCCGGTGAAGGCCTACCACACGGTGTCGACCGGGTATGCCGGACTGCTGGGGGCGCTGCTCAAGGAGAAGAACAAGCGACCGCTGATCCTTTCCGAGCACGGCATCTATACCAAAGAGCGCAAGATCGACCTGTTCCAGGCGCAATGGGTGAAGGACAACCGCAACATCTTCCAGCGCGATCCGACCGAGATCAGCTATTTCCGCCAACTGTGGATCCGTTTCTTCCAGCAGCTCGGCACGCGCTGCTACGACAGCTCGGACCACATCGTCGCGCTGTTCGAGACGAACCGCCTGCGCCAGGTGGAAGACGGCGCACCGGCTGAACGCACCTGCAATATTCCCAACGGCGTCAACGTGCCGCGTTTCGCCGCGCTGCGGGCGCTGCGCGCACCGTCGCCGCCGCCCATCCTGTGCCTGATCGGGCGCGTGGTACCGATCAAGGACATCAAAACCTACATTCGCGCCATGCGCATCATCGCCAACCGTATGCCGGAGGCGCAGGGCTGGATCGCCGGGCCCGAGGATGAAGATCCGGACTATGTGCAGGAGTGCAAGGATCTGGTCGATGGTCTGGGGCTCAACGATAACGTGAAGTTCCTTGGCTTCCAGCAGATGACGGAACTGCTGCCCAAGGTCGGGCTGGGTATCCTGAGTTCGATCAGCGAGGGGCTGCCGCTGGTGCTGCTGGAAGGTTTCGCTGCGGGTGTACCTGCCGTCAGTACGGATGTCGGCTCCTGCCGACAATTGCTGTACGGCCTGGACGAGGAGGATCAGGCGCTGGGCGCGGCCGGGCGCATCGTGGGCATCGCCGATCCGCAGGCGCTGGCAGAGGCCGCACTGGAGTTGTTGGGCGACGAGGCTGTCTGGCGCGCGGCCAGCGAAGCGGGCATCCGGCGCGTCGAGACCTATTACACGCAGGAGCGGATGTTCGACAGTTATCGCGCCATCTACGAGAAAGCCTTGTCATGGCAGGCATAGGCTTCGAACTGCGCAAACTGCTGCAGAAGGACAGCTACTTCGGCCTGTTCCAGGCTTACACCTATGCGGGCATCATCAGCTCGGGCCCGTGGGTGCTTTCCATCATCGGTATCCTGTTCGTGGGCTTCATCAGTCTGGGCGTGGTGTATCCGCGTATGCAGATCGTGCAGTTCCAGGTGTCGGTGACTTACCTGATCATGAGTTCGCTGATCCTGACTGGCTTCATCCAGCTCGGCTTCACCCGCTTCATCGCGGACAGTCTGTTCCGCAAGCTCGACAAGCAGGTGTTGTCCAATTTTGGCGGTGTGTTGCTGCTGGTCACCACTGTCGGCGGTGTGTTCGGCATGGCGGCGATCTACCTTTTCTTTCACGGGGTGAGCCTGCAATACCGCTTACTGATGCTTTCCTGTTTCGTCATGTTGTGCGCGATCTGGGTGGCGACGATCTTCATGTCGGGGATGAAGCAATACAAGGAGATCGTGGTGCTGTTCGCGATCGGCTATTCCGTCACCGTGGCGGGNNGGTCTGGAAGGGCTGTTGCTCGGCTTCGGGATCGGCCATTTCGTGCTGCTGTTCGGCATGATCATCATGATCCTGCGTGCCTTCCCGATGGAGGGCACGGTCGTGTCGTTCGAGTACTTGCGCCCGGGGGCGATGTACACCAGCCTGATCTGGGCGGGCTTCCTTTACAACATGGCGGTGTGGGCGGACAAGCTGATGTTCTGGTACTACCCAGATACCAGCCAGCTCATCATCGGTCCGCTGCGCGCCTCCCTGATCTACGACCTGCCGATCTTTCTCGCCTATCTTGCGATCATTCCCGGCATGGCGGTGTTTCTGGTGCGCATCGAGACGGACTTCGTCGAATATTACGAGAAGTTCTACGATGCGGTGCGCGAGGGCGGCTCGCTCGATCACATCATGAACATGCGCGACAACATGCTGTTCACGGTGCAGCAGGGGTTGTTCGAGATCGTCAAGATCCAGGCCATCACGGTGTTGCTGGTGTTCGTGCTTGGAGAGCGGTTGCTAGACTGGCTGGGTATCTCCAGCCTCTACTTGCCGTTGCTGTATGTCGATGTAGTGGCTGCGGGTTTGCAGGTCGTACTGCTGGGCATACTGAATGTTTTTTTCTACCTCGACAAGCGCCGCATCGTTGTCTGGCTCTGCGTGCTGTTCCTCATCGCCAACGTATCACTGACCTCATTGAGTCTGTATCTCGGCGCCAGTTATTACGGCTACGGTTTTGCGCTGTCCTTGCTGATCACGGTGCTGGTAGGCATGCACCTGTTGTCGCGCAAACTGGACTTGCTGGAATACGAGACCTTCATGCTGCAGTGAACTGAACTGCAGCGAGTGCCGGATAACAGAGGGGATGATCAGCCGGTGGCGAGGATGCCGAGGCGTTTGAATGTGATCGTCGAGTCCGCTTTCAAATCGGTTTTCAGGTACTCGCCGGTCACGTCCACTTCCGCGAAGATGTTGTTGTCCTTGCACCATTTCTGCCATGCGGCCTCGCCGAGGCGCGTGTTGCCCGGCTCACCGACCAGAGCATAAGTCTTGCCACTGCGTGTCTTGACAGTCATGGCGACGGGATCGAATTCCTGGATGGCACTGGTCGAACTGCCCAGCTTGCCGGTGGGATCCTGTCCGCAAGCATGGCGGCTGCGGGCACCATCTGACGAGACGGCCTCCATCACGCGCCAGCGGTGTAGCAGCTTGGTGGAATTGGGAGGGATGGTGATCTTTGACTGCATTGCTAAGTCAATCGGCGACGGATTTCAATGGGGGAACAAGATACCCCCTTCGATCAGCATGGTCAATGCGGAGGCCGCTGGCAAGCATATCTATCTCAGCACCGAGCGATTCCGTCCGTCCGCCTTGGCCCGGTATAGCGCCAGGTCGGCGCGGGCCATGATGCTGTCTGCAGCGGCATCCCCTTCTTCGAACATCGCGATGCCGATACTGATCGTGATCGTGATCTCGCCACTCTCGCCCTGTGCGGGTGTGTCCGCCACGTAATTGCGGAAACGCTCGGCGAACAGCATGGCGCCGGCCGCGTCTGTGCCCGGCAGCAATATGCCGAATTCTTCCCCGCCCAGACGTCCGAACTGGTCGACGCGGCGCAGACGCTGCTTGGCTAGTTCGGTGAAATGCCTGAGCACGAAGTCGCCGGTGGCATGGCCGTAGGTGTCGTTGACGCTCTTGAAGTGGTCGATGTCCACCATCAGGAAGGCGGCGGGAAATTTGAAGCGGATGAAGTGCGCGAGTTCCTCCTCCATCTGTTCGATGAAATGGCGCCGGTTGTCCACGCCGGTGAGCGGATCTGTTGTCGCCAGGCGTATCAGTTCTTCTTCCATCTCTTTGCGCTGTGCGATGTCCTGGAACACGGCCTCGACGCCGATGATCTGGCCGTTCTCGTGCATCGGTGTCACGGTCAGTTGCACCGGGAATATCTCGCCGTTCTTGCGGATGAAGGCATCCTCGACTCCGCGCCGTATCCCGTCGCGCAGGGTCTGGCTGATCGGGCATTGTTCCTCNNTCAGGGTAGGGTGATCCGTCCTTGCGATGCTGGTGGAAGACGACATGCTGGTTCTTGCCCAGCACTTCTTCCTTGCTGAAGCCGAGGATGGCCAGCGCGGCGGGGTTGATGAAGGTGCAGCATCCTTCGCGGTCCACGCCGTAGATGCCTTCACCGGCGGAGTTCAGCAACAGCTCGTTCCATTGCGAGAGGCGGGCAATCTCGGATTCCGCCTGCTTGCGGCCGCTGATGTCCATGGCGGTGCCCGCCACGCGCACTGCACGACCGTCTGCGGAGCGCTCGACCGCCATGCCGCGCGCAAGTATCCAGACCCAGTGGCCGTCCTTGTGCTGCATGCGCAGCTCGGCTTCGATGTGGGGAGTTTCGCCCTTGAGATGCCTGACCATGACGGTGCGGGCTGACTCGATATCTTCGGGGCGTATCAGTTTGGCCATCGTCGAAGAGCGGGGAATCAACTCGTGCGCCTGATAACCCAGCAGCTTGGTCCAGCCTTCACCGAAGAATACGGTGTCACTGGGGATGTGCCAATCGGTCATGGCAAGGTCCGATCCCTTCAGCGCCAGCGCCAGCCGCTGTTCCGCTTCGCGCCTGCGGGTGACGTCGCGGGTCACGCCGAGCAGGTGGGTGATCTTGCCTGCGGCATCGCGCAACGGTGCGGCATGGGTCTCCAGCCAGCGCCGCGTGCCTTGCTTGCCCTGGACCTCGAACTCGAGCACGCCGGTCTCGCCCCTGAAAACGCGATACGACAGGTTCTTGAACGGGATGCGGTGCTCGGGCATCACAAAATCGATCAGACCGCGCGCGTTCACCTCTTCGATGCTGTGCGTCTCCAGCATCTGCAAGCCGGCGGTGTTCATCTGCAGCAGTTTGCCGTCGGCAGCGATCACCTTGACGCATTCGGGTTCGTTCTCGAGGATGGTGGTGAGGAAGTTCTTCTGTTCCTGCAGAGCGAACTCGGCATGTTTGCGCTCCGTGATATCGACGAACGCCCACAGGGATTCTCCGGCCTCGCGGTCCAGCATCGCGCCGCTGACATCCAGCCAGATAT
Source organism: Gallionellaceae bacterium (assembly GCA_003445795.1). GTDB lineage: Bacteria > Pseudomonadota > Gammaproteobacteria > Burkholderiales > Gallionellaceae > Sideroxyarcus. The sequence goes on along the minus strand of DMCN01000028.1, from coordinate 3,746 downwards.
GCTCGCCGTTCTTGCGCACATGTTCGATCTGCGAGCGGTATATCTTTCCGGCAGAAAGGACGGGATAGGCGGCAGCGCCGAACGCCAGATAGGCTTCCTCGCTGGGGTAGTTCCGGCTGGTCGGGGTGCCGAGCAGTTCGCCGGAGGCATAGCCGAGCATCCTTTCGAAGGCCGGATTGGCCCACAGGATCCGGCGGTCCTTCACGGTCACGATACCGACCAGTTCGTTCTCGAGTATGGTCTTCTGCTCGGCCAGCATATGTTCCATGCGCAAATGGTCGAGATGGCGCTCGGTGATGTCTGCGGCATACACGACCACTGAATCGACTTTGCCGTCGCTGTCGGGGACCGGGTAATAGTTGAGCGAGAAATAGAGATCGTTGCGCGAATCTTCCGCATGTTTCTCTTTGCCGGTACGGAACACTTCCGCCAGTTGTTTTCTGCGGCCCGCGGCCACTTCCGGCGGGAAGTAATCAAAGGCGTTCTTGCCGATCATGTCCTGCGGCGATTGTTTGACACGCCGGGCACCGATCTCATTGATGGAAAGAATGGTGCCGTCCGCATCCACCTGGAATATGCTTTCGGTGGTTGCATTAAGGATGGCGGATAGCTGATCCTTGTTCTGTTTGAGGGCCTGCTCGGCCTGCTTGCGCTCGGTGATGTCCACGTCCATGCAGACGAATATGGGAGCTGTCTTGCCGGGGATGGAGAAGAGTGTCGAGTCGATGATGCGTTTCTTGCCGTCGCGGCGGGTGATCTCCGAATCGGAGAGTTGTTGCGGGTCGCCGGTCTCGGCGACCAGTGCCAGCTTGGCGGAAAAATTACGCGCCTGTTCCGGTGTGTGGATGAGTTGATCGAGCGTCTTGCCGAACGCTTCGGCAGATGACCAGCCGAATGTCGTCTCGGAGGCCGGATTCCAGTAGAGGACCCTTCCGGCACGGTCGTACCATTGCACGGCCACATCGGGCGTGTTCTCCAGTGTGGCCAGCAGGCGGCCCTGTTCCGATTCGATCTTCGTTTGCGCATGCACCAGTGCACGCAACGATCTAGCGAAGGCAAGGAAGGGGAGAAGGATCAGCAGACCGATGACCAGGAACGTCAGCCGCAGCATGCCCGTGTTATCCGCCCGCACAGGCCAGCCGCCGCGCGGGACTGCGGCGATCTGCCAGGAGCCGTTGGGTAATGCGATATCCGCGAGTACAGGGTCGGCATCGAACAGTTCGGCGCGGCCGAAGAAGACAGAGCCCTGGCTGCCCTTGCCGTCCTTGCCGCGGATGGCGATCTCAAGCGGGAGATCTGCATCATTGAGTCCGCTCTTGAGATACAAGCGATCGGCATCGATCACGGCGGAGATCAGACCCCAGAATCGTTTCTTGCCTTGCTGGTCTTCGATGAAGACCGGGATGCGGCCGATGATGCCGTTGCCGCCCTGTACCAACTGCAGCGGTCCGGCCAGTATCATTTGTCCGGTGGTGCGCGCCTGGTTAGCGGTCTCGAACTGGCTGGGGGTCTTTCTGAAGTCGAGTCCGATCGCCTTCTCGTTCCCGGCCAGGGGATACATCATGCGCATCACCATGTCCGGTGCAGCGCCGATGTTGCGCAGGTTGGAACCGCCGTCGAACAGGGGTTTGGCGGCACGCGCGAATTCTTGTTGGGATATCTGCGGGCGGGATGCGATGAGGCTGACCAGTCCCTTCACCAGTTGAACGTCGCCGCGCAGATTGATTTCGAGGCGGCTGCGGATATGCCCCAGTTGGTTTTCCGCATCGGCGCGTCTGGTGGCGAAGAAGTGCTCATCGTTCAGCCGCTCGCCATAGGAGGCGGCCAGCACGAGACCACAGAGCAGCAGCACGATGGTCAGATAGACCCATCTCTCCTTCGAACTCAGTTCGAGCCGCCGGAGCAAAGGGATGCGACTCTCGGTGAAGCTGTCGTTCACGTTTCGGGCTGGTGCATGAAGCGATTCAGGCATGACGTATCGGTGCCGTATACTGGTCTGATGCTATTGTAGCGCCAGTTGCCCGACAGCTATAGCCACTTCACTGCCATAGCCACAGCATCCGGCAGGCTATATATCCCTTCCGCGCCTGGGCTGTTCTCACAGCACCTTGCTGACCTTCATCACCGCCGGGTCATCCTCGCTGGTCTTGCTGGTGAAGCCTAGACGGCTCATCAGTTTGAGCATGCGGTGGTTATTGTTGAGCACTTCGCCCTCGATGACCGAGAGTCCCTTGGAGCGCGCGGCTTCCATCAGCGAGACCATGAGTTTCTGTCCCAGCCCTTTGCCCGCCACGTTGTCCGCGATCACCAGCGCGAATTCGCAGGTGTCGCCGTCGGGGTTGATGGCGTAACGCGCGACGCCCAGCTCGACCTCGACGCCTTCCGTCTCGCACACGGCGACCAGCGCCATCTCGCGGCTGTAGTCGATCTGCGTGAGTCTTGCCAGCATGTCTTCGGTCAATTCCTGCACGCTGTTCATGAAGCGGAAGTACTTCGATTCGTCGGACAGGTCGTGCACGAACTTCTTCACCAGCACGGCATCTTCGGGGCGGATGGGGCGGATGGTGATGTCGGTGCCATCGGCCAGTTGCCATTCGTAGACGAGGTGGGTGGGGTAGGGATAGATGGCCATGTGCGCATAGCGGTCGGCGCTGGGCTGGCGGTATTCGACCACCACGCGCGCATCGGCGGCGAGCGCGCCGTTCTCGTCGAGGATGAGCGGGTTGATGTCCATCTCCTTGAGCAGCGGCAACTCGCACACCATCTCGGACACGCGCAGCAGCACGTCTTCCAGTGCCTCGATGTTGGCTGGCAGCATGTTGCGGAAGTGGCCGAGCATGTGCGAGATGTGGGTGCCGTCGATGAGGTCCTTGACCAGGAAGTGGTTGAGCGGTGGCAGTGCCACGGCACGGTCGCCCATGATCTCGACGGCGGTGCCGCCCGCACCGAAGGTGATCACCGGGCCGAACACCGGGTCGGTGGTGACGCCGATCATCAGTTCGCGCCCGTTCGGTTTGACGATCATCGGCTCGATGGAGATGCCGTCCATCTTGGCGTTGGGACGGTTGTGCTGCACGTTGTCGATGATGTGCTGGTAGGCGGCGCGCACCTCGTGGGCGTTGTTGAGGTTGAGCACGACGCCGCCGGCATCGGTCTTGTGGGTGATGTCGGGCGAGTTGATCTTCATCGCCACCGGGAATCCGAGCTGCTGCGCGATGAGCAGCGCTTCGTTGGGCGAGTGCGCGACCATGGTGCGCGCGACCGGGATGTTGAAGGCGGACAGCAGTGCCTTGGATTCCATCTCGGTGAGGATCTTGCGGTGTTCCTGCATCGCGCCTTCGATGATCATGCGCGCACTCTCCACATCCGGCTGGACATGGAGTTGCGACAGCGGCCCCGGCATCTGCATCAGCAGTTTCTGGCTGCGGTGATAGGCGTACAGATGCGAGAACACTTCGACCGCGGGTTCGGGCGTGCGGAAGTGCGGCAGATGCGCCTTGGTGAAGGCATCGCGCGAGGTGGCGACCTGGGTCTCGCCCATCCAGCATGCCAACAGCGGTTTGCTGCGGCTGCTCTTGTTGCTCTTGGCGAGGTCAATGATCACCTGCGCAGATTCCAGCGGTTTGGTCATCGCCTGTGGTGTGAGGATGGCGAGTACGCCGTCGACGTTCTCATCGTCGAGACAGGCTTTGACGGCGTGGTAGTAGCGGTCTGCCTGCGCGTCGCCGATGATGTCCACCGGGTTG
>DMCN01000076.1:404-22026 GCA_003445795.1 Gallionellaceae bacterium | reverse complement strand
CGACCTGCCGCAGCGCATCACCGCCATCCTCGGCTCCGAATTCGGCCAACACGCCGTCATCGCCGAGCGCCAGATCGGTGCATTGCACCTCTACGGCATCGCCGCCCTGCCCGCCTATTCGCGCTCCACACGCGACGAACAATACTTTTTCGTCAACGGCCGCTTCGTACGCGACAAGGTGCTGATGCACGCCGTGCGCCAGGCCTACCAAGACATCCTGCACCACCAGCGGCATCCCGCTTTTGTCCTGTTCCTCGACATGCCGCCGGAACAGGTGGACGTCAATGTGCACCCTGCGAAAAGTGAAGTCCGCTTCCGCGAAAGCCAGGGCATCCACCAGTTCGTGTTCCATGCCTTGCAGGATGCGCTGAGCACGACAATGGCAGAAGCTCAATCCGGCACAACTCCTGAAGCAGCAGTCACAGCCGCGAATGGCATTCGCCAGCAAACTAGCTCCTACACGAGTACCCAACAAAACATCCCGTTCACTGCTGCCCAACCCCAAGCTGCCTACAAACTGTGGGAAGAATCCGCCGTCGTACGCGAACAGGAGGCCGCCGCACCTCAACAGGATGCCCACCCGCTGGGCTTTGCGTTGGGCCAACTCTCAGGCATCTACATCCTCGCCCAGAACCAGCAAGGCTTGATCGTGGTGGACATGCACGCCGCTCACGAGCGCATCGTCTATGAACGATTGAAGAACGCCTTCGACGCGCAGCAGATGCCGACCCAGCCGCTGCTCATCCCCGTCACCTTCGCCGCCGAAGCGCTCGACATCGCCACCGCCGAAGAAGAACAGGAAGCGCTAAAACAACTGGGCTTCGATATCGCCCCCATCTCCACCAACACGTTGGCGGTACGCGCCATGCCTGCCATGCTCAAGCAGTCGCACGCCGAAACCGCCGCGCGCGAAGTGCTGCACGAACTGCGCGACTTCGGCGCCAGCCGCGCCCTCACCGAACGCCGCAACGAACTGCTCGCCACCCTCGCCTGCCATTCCGCCGTGCGCGCCAACCAGCAACTCAGCATCCCCGAGATGAACGCCATCCTTCGCGAGATGGAACAGACCGAACGCGCTGACCAATGCAACCATGGGCGACCGACCTGGTTCCAGGTGACGCTGGCGGAATTGGATGCGATGTTTATGCGCGGAAAATAGTTGCCACTATCAGTGTGGTGGCAGTGTTGCTGGTGCATGAGATGCGGGATATGGAATTATCCTGAGCTGCCGGTTTGAAGCCAATCGGCGGCCATTCAGCCGCAAACAGCGAAAGACGATGTTCAAACGGCAAAATCACTGGCCCTCACCCCGTCAGAACAGGCACAATACGCAACTTGCCGGTTTCCATTTGGCCCAGTTTTCCACTCAACAATTTACAGATCCGATCCATCATCATGAAACACATCGTCGACGACGTCCGCATCAAAGAAATCAAAGAACTCTCCCCCCCCAGCCATCTTCTGCGCGAATTCCCGGTCAGCGATGCGGCTGCCGAGACCACTTTTACCGCGCGCACCGCGATCCATCGCATCCTGCATGGCGCGGACGACCGATTGCTGGTGGTGATCGGGCCGTGTTCTATCCACGATGCAGACTCGGCGATGGAATATGCCGCAAAGCTGAAAGTCGAGGCCAAGCGGCACAATGCCGACCTGCTGATCGTGATGCGAGTCTATTTCGAGAAACCGCGCACCACAGTGGGCTGGAAAGGGCTGATCAACGACCCGCATCTGGACGGCAGTTTCAAGATCAACGAAGGCCTGCACCGCGCGCGCAAGCTGCTGTGGGAACTCAACGAACAGGGACTGCCCTGTGCCACCGAGTTTCTGGATGTGGTCACGCCGCAGTACACGGCAGACCTGATCTCCTGGGGGGCCATCGGTGCGCGCACCACCGAATCGCAGGTGCACCGCGAACTGGCATCGGGCATCTCCTGCCCCATCGGTTTCAAGAACGGCACCGATGGCAACTTGCGCATCGCGGTGGATGCGATCAAGGCCGCCGCCAGCCCGCACCATTTTCTGTCGGTTACCAAGGCCGGCCATACGGCGATCTTCTCCACCAACGGCAACGAGGATTGTCACGTCATCCTGCGCGGTGGCAAGCAGCCCAACTACGATGCTGCTTCCGTCGATGCTGCCGGTAAGGAACTGGCCAATGCCGGTCTGTCCGCGCGTGTGATGGTCGATTTCTCGCATGCCAACAGCCGCAAGGAATTCAAGCGCCAGGTCGAAGTGGCGCAGGATTGCGCCGCCCAACTGGCGAGCGGCGAAGAGCGCATCTTCGGCGTGATGATCGAATCCAATATCAATGAAGGCCGTCAAGACCTGGTGCCCGGCACGCCGCTGAAGAAGGGCGTCTCTATCACCGATGCCTGCATAGGCTGGGACGACACTGTGCGCGTGCTGGAAATGCTCGCCGAAGGTGTCCGCCAGCGTCGGCTCAAACTGGAAGCTCGTTGACCGTCAGTCGCTGCTGTCTGCGATGAGTACCCGCCCGCCCGCGATCTTCCTGATGGGCCCCACCGCCAGCGGCAAGACGGGCGTGGCAGTGGAACTTGCGCAGACCATGCCGGTTGAGCTAATCAGCGTGGATTCGGCGCTGGTGTTCCGCGATATGAACATCGGCACGGCCAAGCCGGATGCCGCCACCCTCGCCCGCGCGCCGCATCACCTCATTGACCTCATTAGTCCCACCGAAGCATATTCCGCTGCCGCCTTTCGCCATGATGCGTTGCGACTGATGGCGGACATCACCGCGCGCGGCAAGATTCCGCTGCTGGTCGGCGGCACTATGCTGTACTTCAAGGCACTACGCGAAGGCCTGAGCCCGCTGCCGCAGGCGGATGCGGAGGTGCGCGCGGAACTGGATGCCGAGATCGCGCAACACGGCATCGAGCATCTGCATGCCGAACTCGCCAAGGTAGACGCCGAGACCGCCGCGCGTCTGCACTCCACCGACACCCAGCGCATCCAGCGCGCGATGGAAATCTATCTGCTCACCGGACAGCCGATGTCGGAGCACATCAAACAACAGGAACAGGACCCGCTGCCCTACCGCATCCTGCCCATCGCATTGATCCCCTCCGACCGCGCCGTGCTGCACGAGCGCATCGCGGTGCGTTTCGAGCAAATGCTGAAGCAGGGATTGGTGGATGAGTTGCGCGGCTTGCGCAAAAAATACCCGCTGCACCGCGAGATGACTTCGATGCGCTGCGTCGGCTATCGGCAGGCGTGGGAGGACATGGAAGGCGAGATCGACGCAGCCGGGCTATCGGAGAAAGGCATCGCCGCCACGCGGCAGCTGGCGAAACGCCAGCTCACCTGGTTGCGCAGCACGGAAAATATCGGGGTAGATTGCCTGTCGGCAGACTACGGCCTACAGGTGAAGAAGTTGATCGAGACGGAGTTGCGCACTCACCCGTGAGGCTTGCTCAGATCGCAAATATTCCCGGCCTCGACGCCGAGCAGCAACATCACCTGTTCGGCCGGAATGCGCAATAACGCACCGATGTCTTTGTAGTCGTCCGGCAGTGCTGCATCGTCCCAGCCGTTGGCGGAATGGCGCGCCAGATTGACCGCCAAAGCAACATTACGCACTTTCGGTTTCGTGCTGCTGGCTTCATCCATCAGCATCAACAACAACTCCGGCAGCTCCCATTTTTGCACCAACGCCTTTTGCAGATCTATCAGGGCAAACCCCAGCACCTGTTCCTGCACGGCACGGCTGCGCAAAGTCTTGTCCTGCTGCTGGATAACACGGATGCCAAGCATCTCCTGCGGCGCAAAACACCACATCAGCATCTCGGCCAGGTCGCGTAGCAAGGCGGCAATGCGCACTTCTTCATAGTGCAGGTCGCTCATGCGTACTGCCCAGTCATAGGCATATTCGGAAGCGCGGTGCGAACGATGGATGACGTGCAGCAACTGGACGAGTGCGTCCATCTGCCCGGTCAGCATGTCCTGCACAGTTGGAGCGGCGGGTATCTTGTTGTAGAAGGCTCCGACGCCCATCATGATGAGCGCCTGTTCGACCAGGGCGACTTCGCTGGTCTGGCTGCGGTGCTTGTTCTGTTGCAGGTAACGCAGAAGTTTGACTGTCATCATCGGATCGACCGCGATAACGCTGGCGACGCTACGGGCACTGAGCTTGTTCTGGTCCTCGTGCAGCACGGCGAGGTCGCGGGCGGTCTGTTTCAGCACGGGGATATCCGCTTGGGTCAGGAATGCCACCCAATGATCCAGTCCCTTCAATTCCGGTCGTTGCATACCTTCCCCCTCGAATAAGCGTCCGCGAAGGATATTTCGGCAGAACGGCAGTAAGCTTTAGCCCTGCACCGCCAATGTACCACTTCGGCCTTCGACCGACCCGGTTTTGACCTCATGCAATGGCAGATCGGCCGGTTTGAAACCTTGCAGATACTGGCGCATGGAAACCAAATCGTAACCCTGCTCGCGCCACCCCTTCAACAATGCTTCGAAGATGGGCATCCACTTCTGCCCTTCCAGTTCGGCGTGCAAAGTGTAAACATGACCAGTCGCGCTGGGCTTTTCGGTCATCTCCAGCAAATGCTGCGCGACGTTCTCGACGGTGATGCCGTCGCGGCCGATGAGTTCGTCCAGCGTCGGCAGGGTGGTCGGCAGTTGCGGACAGGCGATGATCTCGGCATCCCAGGTCGGGATGAACGGCTGTGTACCGCGCGTGTCGGAGCTGTATTCGAATCCGAGACTCTGGGTCATGCGCAAGGCATAGCGATTGGTTTGCCAGCCTGCGGCGGCGTTTGCTTTGGGTGCCGTACCGAAGATCTCGGTGAAACGGTCCACCGCGCGCTGCATCTCGCGCTGCGTCCACTTCGCATCCTTCTCCGCCACATGGTCCTGCCAGCGGATATGGTCGTAGCAATGGATACCGACCTCGAAACCCGCATCGCGCACCGAGCGCATGATATCGGCACAATTGCGCCCGATATCCGGCCCCGGCAGCAGGGTTCCATACATCAGCGTCTTGAAGCCGTAGTGTTCGAGCACCGAGGTGCGCGACACTTTTTTCATGAAGCCGGGTCGGAACACGCGCTTGATGGCGCGGCCGGTGTGGTCCGGCCCCAGGGAAAAATAGAAGCTCGCCTGGGCGTGGTGACGTTGCAGCGTCTCGACCAGACGCGGCACACCTTCGCGGGTACCACGGTAGGTATCGACGTCGATCTTGAGGGCGATCTGTTTCATTTCAGGATGCAGGATATTGGATTCAGGAGCATACGCCCCTGAATCCCGGAGCCTGTTTTAGTCGATCAGACCGCGTGCTTCGACAATCTGCGTGCGGTAAGCGTCGAATATCTTGCGCAGGGTATCCGGCATGGTGGTGGTCGGCTTCCAGCCCAGTTCTTCGCAGGTGTTGGTGATCTTGGGCACGCGGTTCTGCACATCCTGGTAGCCCTTGCCGTAGTAGGCGTCGGAAGTCGTCTCGACGATCTTCACCTTGGCGGCGGACTCGGCATATTCCGGATACTCGTTCGCCAGCTTCAGCATCATGTCGGCCAGGTCGCGAATCGCGTAGTTGTTGGTCGGGTTGCCGATGTTGTATATCTTGCCGGTGGCGACGCCGTTCTTGTTGTCGATGATCTTCATCAGCGCGTCGATACCGTCGTCGATGTAGGTGAAGGCGCGTTTCTGGTGGCCGCCGTCGACCAGGCTGATGTTGTTGCCGCGGATGATGTGGCCGAGGAACTGGGTCACCACGCGCGAGCTGCCTTCCTTCGGGGTATTGATCGAATCCAGACCGGCGCCGATCCAGTTGAACGGACGGAACAGGGTGAAGTTCAGGTTGTCCTGCATGCCGTAACCCCAGATCACGCGATCCATGAGTTGCTTGGAGTTGGAGTAGATCCAGCGCGGCTTGTTGATCGGGCCGCAGATCAGTTCGGAATTCTCCGGGTCGAACTCTTCGTCGTGGCACATGCCGTAGACTTCGGAAGTCGAGGGGAACACCAGGTGCTTGTTGTACTTCACGCAGGCGCGCACGATGGGCAGGTTGGCTTCGAAGTCCAGTTCGAACACGCGCAGCGGCTGTTTCACGTAAGTGGCCGGGGTGGCGATGGCGACCAGCGGCAGGATCACGTCGCATTTCTTGACGTGGTACTCGACCCATTCCTTGTTGATGGTGATGTCGCCTTCGAAAAAGTGGAAGCGCGGCTGGCCGATCAGGTCGGTGATACGGTCGGTGCTCATGTCCATGCCATAGACTTCCCAGTCTGTGGTGGCCAGAATGCGGTTGGACAGATGGTGGCCAATGAAGCCGTTCACACCCAGGATCAGTACTTTCTTCATTTTTATTTCCTCAACGATTAAATTCAAATCTTCCAGTGCCATGCTTCGCTGCAAACTCCGCAGCACTTGTCTCTACACCATCCAGCTCGAAGCGCACGATGTGCAGCACACCGCTACCGCAATCCGCCCAAGCCTTGCCGTCTCTCACAAAAAAGGCCGCTTGTCCCGCGCCTTTCTCCTTGCTCACCAACGTTTGCAAGATGCGCATGGGCTTGCCCATCACCTGCGTCATCGCGCCCGGATAAGGCGGCGCTACCGCGCGCACCAGGTTGTGTATCTCCAACGCCGACTGTGACCAATTGATGATGCCGTCTTCTGCCTTGCGTCCGCCGAAATAGCCGCCCTTGCTCAGGTCCTGTTTTTCGGCCTTGGACGTTCCCGCCAACAAGGCTGGCAACACGGCGTTCAACGCCATCTCCGCCGCCACGGTAACTTTCAGGAACACCTCATGCGCCGTGTCGTTGGGCAGGATGGGGACGGCCTGCTGCGCCACGATGTCGCCGTTGTCTGGCTTCTCGGTCATGTAGTGCAGCGTCGCACCGGTTTCCGTTTCGGCGCGAATTATCGCCCAATTCACCGGCACACGCCCGCGATATTTGGGCAGCAGCGAGCCGTGCATGTTAAGCGCCCCGCGCTTGGGAATGGCCAGCAGCGGCGCTTTCAGCATCTCGCGGTAGTAGAACGAGAAGAAGAAGTCCGGCTGTAAAGCACGAATCTGCGCTTCCACTTCCGGCACGTTCGGGTTATCCGGCGTGATGGTCGGGATGCCATGCAACTCGGCCAGATTCCGCACGCTCTCGAACCAGATGGTCTCTTTCGGGTTGTCGCGGTGGGTCACCACCAGCGCCACATCCACGCCGTGCGCCAGCAGCACATTCAGGCAGCGGACGCCAACATTGTGATACGCAAAAACGACGGCTCGGCTCATTCGTCACCGTCCGCGAACAGATCGGTTGCTGGTTCTGTCGCGGCCTTGGGCTTGCGAGCACGTTTGGGTTTTTCATCCTCCTGCTGCTCAAGCACCGCCTCGATCAGATAACGCGGGCGATGGCGTACCTGCTGGTAGATGCGGCCGATGTATTCGCCCAGCAGGCCGATACCGAACAGCGCGATGCCGATCATGAAGAACATCAGCGCAAACAGGGTGAACAGCCCCTCGGCTTCCGGGCCGATGATCAGGCGGCGCACCACCAGGAAGATAAAGAACAGACCGGAACCCAGCGAGATCAGCATGCCCAGCATGGAGAACATCTGCAAGGGCACCAGCGAAAAACCTGTCATCAAATCGAAATTAAGTCGGATCAGACTGTACATCGAATACTTCGATTCGCCGACCGCGCGCTCCTCGTGCCCCACCACCACCTCGGCCGGGTTGCGCGCGAAGCTGTAGGCCAGGGCCGGGATGAAGGTGCTGACTTCCTTGCAACTGTTGATGGCGTCGATGATGTTGCGGTCGTAGGCGCGGAACATGCAGCCCTGATCGGTCATCTTGATGCGGGTGATCTTCTCGCGTAGGCCGTTCATGGCGCGCGAGGCGACATGGCGCCACCAACTGTCGTTGCGCTGGCGACGGATTGAACCAACATAGTCGTGGCCCTCGTCCATCTTGGCCAGCAGCAGACCGGTGTCTTCGGGCGGGTTCTGCAAATCGGCATCCAGCGTCACGATGCGCTGGCCGCGGCATTGTTCGAAGCCGGCCATGATGGCCATGTGCTGGCCGAAATTGCCGTTGAACAGCACCACCCGGGTCACGTCGGGGCGTTTCTGGAACTGCTCGCGCAGGATTGCGGCGGAACGGTCGCGGCTGCCATCGTTGACGAACACGACTTCGTAGCCGATGCCGAGCTTGTCCAACGCGGGATACAGGCGATCGAACAAAGCCTGCAAGCCCTGCTCTTCGTTATAGACGGGAATGACGACGGAAAGTTGGGGTGTGCTCATAGGGGCGGCATTCTACCGCAGAGCATGGGGTTAGCGAAATCCGCTGTGTTGGGGACATGACACAAGGTCTAGCCCGAATGGGGTGGCTATCTATATATTTATCTAGGCCTTTTGGCATATTGATTGTTCATGGGCATTGTCGATACCTTCCATGTCCGCATGGACGAATGGTTTGTTCATTCAAAACCGATGCGGCCGAAAGCATGGATAGGCTGTAATAAAAACCAATGAGGGAGCCCAAAATGTTCAACAACGGTTACAAGCAAGAAGTGGCGACGCTGAAGGAAAAACTGCGCGATTTCGAACAATTGCTGGACGAGCGGAAAAACAACGTCATCAACCTGCAGCAGCAACATGATTCAGTCACGGCCAAGTTCAACAACAGCACCGAGTTGATCGTCATGCACGAAGGACTGTTCCAGCACATGAATTCGTACTGCGAATCCGCCAAGGAGGTCCAGTCCACGCTGGCCACGCTGGCACATACCATGAAACAGGAGAACGAACATATCGGCCAGACCACGGGTGCGTTGAGCATGAACCTGGTCGCCGTCGAGCGCATCGCCAGCAATCTGCAAAAGATGTCGGAAAAGACCGTGGAGACCGCAGCCAGCGTCGATCACCTCAACGAGCGCACCAGCCAGATTGGCGGCATCGTCAAGCTGATCAAGGAGATCGCCGACCAGACCAATCTGCTGGCGCTGAATGCCGCCATCGAGGCCGCGCGCGCGGGCGAACAGGGCCGCGGTTTCGCCGTCGTCGCCGACGAAGTGCGCAAACTGGCCGAGCGAACCTCGACCGCCACCAGCGAGATCGGCCAACTGGTCAGTGCGATCCAGAAAGAGACCTCGGCAGTCAAAGCGCTGGTGGAAGTCAGCCCGCAACAGGCTGAAGGATTCCATAAAGACGGGCAGCAGGCGGTCGGCAGCATGAAGGAACTGATGCAGGTCACCGTGGAAATGAAGAATGCCATTGGCACCACCGCCCTGCGCTCCTTCATCGAAGTCGCCAAAATGGACCATCTGGTGTTCAAGTTCGAGATCTACAAAGTGTTCCTGGGCACCTCAACCAAACATCCGGACGAGTTCGCCAGCCACAAAGGCTGCCGACTGGGCAAATGGTATTACGAGGGAGAGGGGAATCACTGTTTTTCCAAACTGAACGGCTTCCGCGAAATGGAAGAACCGCATCAACGCTTCCATCGCCTTGGCGTCGAAGCTGTCTCCCATTACCACGAGGGCCGCTATAAACAGGGACTCGAAGCCATCGCGGAGATGGAAAAAGCCAGTTTCCAGGTACTGGAAACGCTGGAGGTCATTGCCGAGAGCGGCAAGGAGAATATCAACTCTGATGACTATCAGGAATGCAGGGAATCGATGCAGGCAACCAAGCATTGAGCGCGGTTGTTAGCGCTCAACCCCGCTAGCCAGCCAGCACTTCGCGTACAGCATTCACCACTCGACCAACGTCAGCATCGCCCATCCTGGGAAACATGGGCAGGCTGACGATGTGCCGCCCTACGCTTTCGGCGACGGGGAATATGCCTTCCCTGAAACCGCGCGCGCGGTACATCTGGAATAGGTGGATGGGCGGGTAATGCACGCCGCAGCCGATGTTGCGCGCTTTCATCTTTTCCATGAACTCGGCGCGCACCACGCCTTGGGGCAGGACGAGCTGGAACATGTGCCAGTTGGTATTCTCGAAATTGGGGAGCGGCAGCTGCGCACCCGTCTGCTTCTCAAAATCCGTACCAAAGGTGGCGAAGTAATGTTTGGCCAGCGCATGACGGCGTGCGGTGATGGCGTCCAGTTGCGGCAACTGGTTCAGACCAATGGCGGCAGCCACGTCGGTCATGTTGTATTTGCCGCCCAGCACGTCCACATCCATGCCATCGAAGCCGCTGCGCGTGACGCCCTGTAGGCGATACTTTTCCGCCAGGCACGCTTCGTCTTCGTTGTTCAGTACCAGACAGCCACCTTCGGTAGTGGTGAGGTTCTTGTTGGCCTGAAAGCTGAACGAGACGAAATCACCGAAGCTGCCGATGCGCTTGCCGTTCCACAGCGAACCGATGGCCTGCGCGGCATCTTCCACCACACGCAGCTTGTGTTTGGCGGCGATGGCGTACAGCCTGTCGCGGTCCACCGGCAGGCCGGACAGATCTACCGGAATGATGGCGCGGGTCTTCGGCGTGATCGCAGCCTCGACCTTGTCCAGGTCGATGTTGCGGGTGACCGGGTCGATATCCGCGAACACCGGCGTCGCGCCGACTTCGAGGATGACATTGGATGTCGCCACCCAGGAGATGGGCGTCGTGATGACTTCATCTCCCGCGCCTATACCCGCGATGCGCAGGGCGATCTCCATGGTGCAAGTGCCGGAGTTGAAGGTGCGCACCGGACGCCCGCCGAAATAGGCCGAGAGCTGTTTTTCGAATTCCTGCACCTTGGGGCCGCTGGTTATCCAGCCGGAGCGCAGCACATCGCCGACGGCAGCGATGGCAGCTTCGTCGATGTAGGGTTTGGTGAACGGAAGGAATTCAGACATGCTCAAGCTCTCGAAATGATGATGACGCCGACGATGATGACACCCATGCCGGCCAGTTTGGTGGCGCTGAACGGTTCACCCAGCAGGTAATACGCCGCGATGGCATTGACCACATAGGCCATCGACAGCATGGGGAAGGCGATGCTGACCGGCACACGCGACAGCGCGAGGATCCACACCACCACGCTGATGCCGTAGCAGAACAGCGCGGTGACGATGTGCCACTCTGTCGCCAGTTTCCAGCCGATGGGCAGCACGTTCGCCGCGCTGAACTCGAAATGGCCGACGGTATTGGTGCCCGCCTTCATCAATATCTGCGCGGCGGCATTGAGCATCACGCCCGCGAAGATCAAACTAAAGCTGACCAGATTCATGGTTTCTTCACCACCACAAAATGTTCGTCGCGGAATATCTCCTGCATCGGCAGATGCAGGGCTTCCACTTCAGGGTAACGGTGCATCTGCACGATGGCCAGCGCTTCCTTGTCCTTGTTCCAGCGCTCGGCAAAGCCAGCCAGATCCGGAATCCATTTCTCCGGTTCCTGCTGGATGCCGAAATCCATCTCATCCTGATACTGCACCAGCGTGAAAGTACGCTTGATGTAGAACGGCAGCGTTTGCTCGTAATACATGACGGAATAGAACGGGATGTCCGGTTTCACATACGGCATGATGGCTTCGGCCACATGGTAAGCAGAACGGTCGCGCGCCGCGGTGTTATGCCCGGACGTGCCGATCTGCGCCGCAATCAGTGATGAGAAAGCCAGCACGATTACCGCTGCTATCTTGTTCTCGCGGCGCAACAGCCATAGCCCCGCAACAATACCGGTGACCCACACTGCCGCTGCGACTGTCAGCCAGATGGCGTATGCGCTATACAACTCCAGCTGCAGCGGCGTATCGGCAGTTTTGGCGGTAAACGGTGCCAGACCGAGCAGGATAGCCGCAATAAACAACACCGGCAGGATCAGCCAGAACAGTCGTCGCGATTCCATCTCGGCGATCTGCTTGCCCATCAGCAAAGCCAAAGCAGGGAACATCGGCAATAGGTACGACGGCAGCTTGGAACCGGAGATGGAGAAGAAGAAATAGATAAACACCGCCCACACCAGCAGGAAACGCTCCGGGCTGAACTCACGCACCTGCTGTGTCGTGTTCTTCCAGCTGCGCAGCAGCGCGTCGAACATCACGAACAGCCAGGGCAGCATGCCTAGCGCCAACACCGGTACGAAGTAATACCAGGGCTGATAGCGCCCGTGCACTTTGGAAGTGAAGCGTGNNGTAGTGTTCGTAGATGAAGAAACGGTCGAAGAACTCCGGATTCGCTTTGATCACCAGCACGAACCAGGGAGCGGCGATCAGCAGGAACACCGCCAGTCCGCTGAACCAGTGCATGCGTTTCCAGATGATGATGTCGCGATTGAACACCGAGTACAGGAACAATGCTGCGCCCGGCAGGATAAGACCCATCAGCCCCTTGCTCAGCACCGCCAGCGCAAGTCCGGCCCATGCCAGCCACATCCAGTTGCGCCGCTGCGCTGGGCGCTCTTCCTTCTGCGCGATGAGCAAGGAGAAGATGCCAAGTGTGATGAAGAAGGTCACGCCCATATCCAGCGTGTTGATGTGCGCCATCATCGAATACAGCATGCTGCTGCCAAGCAGCAGCGCGGCGTAAATACCGGCTTGGCGTCCGAATAGGCGGGTTCCGGCGAACCACGTGAACAACACCCCGGCGAATCCGGTCAGCGCTGCCCACAGGCGCGATGTCCATTGATGCTCGCCGAACAGAGTGTAAGCGGTGGCAGTGGCCCAGTATTGCAGCGGCGGTTTCTCGAAGTACTTGAGTTCGTTGAGACGCGGGGTCGTCCAGTCGCCGCTCACCACCATCTCGCGCGGGATCTCGGCATAACGGCCTTCGTCGGGTTTCACCAGTTTGCGGTATTCGAGGTTGCCGAACCAGATGATTACGAGGGCCAGCAACATCAGCCACAGCCCGCGGCGGGAAATGTCATTCTTCATAAGGAAAAATCTGGGGGTTGATAACAGGCGCGGATTTTAACCTAATCCGCCTGCGGGCCGCTCTTTTCCTGCACCACCACCCTCGCTGCCCCCTGCGCGAAAGTGATGTCCAGCTTCTCGCCCAGAGCGATGCCGTCGCTGCTCTGCACGATGTTGCCCTGCGCGTTGCGCACCATGCTGTAACCGCGCGCCAGCACCTGTTGCGGATCAAGCAATTGAAGATGCTGCCGCAATGCGCTCAGCCGCGCATCATGCCGGTCCAGCGTGCGGCCCATCGCTACGGTCAAGCGCCGTGCGTGGTTGGTTTGCTGTTCCTGCAGTCGCGCCACGTCCGGCAACTGCCCGCGCAAACGCTGCCACAGCCCATTCCAGCGCCCTTGCTGATGCTGCACGGCATAGGCATGGGCAAGCCGCATGCGCTGCTGCAATGCCACTAGCCGTTCCGACTGTTGTTGTATGCGCTGAGCGGGATGCACCAGCCGCCGTTGCAGGAAATCAACCTGTTGCATGCCTTGCTCGAACCGGCGCGACGCAGCGCGCAGCAGGTGCCGCCGGAATTGATCCAGACGCTGGCGCAGTTCCTGCCGGTCCGGCACCACGGCCTGCGCCGCCGCCGTCGGCGTGGCCGCGCGCAGGTCGGCGACGAAATCGGCGATGGTGAAGTCGGTCTCATGCCCCACCCCGCTCACTACCGGGATATGGCTGGCCGCGATGGCGCGCGCAACCACTTCCTCGTTGAATGCCCACAGATCCTCGATACTGCCACCGCCGCGGCAGACGATGAGCACATCGCACTCGGCGCGCTGGCTGGCTGTCTTGATTGCCTGTGCGATCTTATGTGCCGCGCCTTCGCCCTGCACCGGTGTCGGATACAGCAAGACCGGCACATTCGGCATGCGGTTGGCCAGAGTACGCAGCACATCGCGCAGTGCCGCCGCCTGCGGCGAGGTGACAATGCCGATCTGCCTGGGCAGCATAGGCAGATCGCGCTTGCGTTCTTCGTCGAACAGTCCCTCACCTTCCAGTTTGGATTTCAGTCGTTCGAACGCCTCGAATAAAGCACCCAGACCGGCAGGACGCATCTTTTCCAAGGTCAACTGGAAATCGCCGCGCGCCTCGTACAAGCTGGCCAGCGCCAGTACTTCCACCTGCATACCGTTCGCAGGCTTGAAATCCAGATACTGGCTTTTATGACGGAACATCACGCAACGCACCTGCGCGGCCTCGTCCTTAAGCGAAAAATACCAGTGCCCGGAGGCGGCGCTGACGAAATTGGATATCTCGCCGCGCACCCACAACAGGGGCAGCCCGCTTTCAATTATTTGTTTCGCCGCGAGATTCAATTCGCGCACGCTCAATATCCGGTTCTTATCCATTCCCATGCACAATCCGCGTTCAGTTCAGGAAAATTTTTTTCATCAAACTAGGCCAAATGGCATATTGACAAACTCATTACAATCCACAACCCCAGCAAAATGGCCACTTCCGTGGCATTCGCCTTCACAGAGAATTACAACTTACAGTATCTCGTTGTTTTTAATTGAAATTATCTCAGTATATTTTTTGGGCGATTATTGCGAAAAGGCTTCAATACAGGGCTTGCAGCATCCATTGCGGCATTTCATGCACAAAGTTATCCACAGATTTTGTGCATAAGAAAACAAATCGCTTACGCAGCTTCAAGTTAGCTCAAAGCGCCGCTTCTCACCTTGCTCAATCATGGGCTACAAGATACAGTGCCGCCTTCGAATTTAAGCATACTTTGCGGAGACGTTACGTGTTCACTCTAGTCCAAGCCGCCGGTTGGCCCATCTGGTTACTCATCATCGCATCTCTGGTCGCAGTCGCACTCATCACCGAACGCGCACTCTTCCTGCGCCGCAAGAAGATCGTTCCGCCGCAACTACTTGATGAGGTGGTTCAGGAACTCAAGCAGAAAGGCGTCAGCCAGCAGATGCTGACCCGCCTGAGCGAAGGTTCGCCGCTGGGTATGGTGTTCGCCGCCGGATTGAAGAATATCAAGAGCGCACCCGAGGTCATGAAGGAATCGATCGAAGAGGCAGGACGTTCCGCAACCCACCAGTTGGAGAAGTTCCTCACCACCATCGGCACCATCGCCTCCATCAGCCCGCTGCTCGGCCTGTTCGGCACGGTGGTCGGCATGATCGAGATCTTCGGCTCGCAGAACGCGGGCGGTGCAGCTCCCGCCGAACTGGCGCACGGCATCTCGGTCGCCCTGTACAACACGGCATTTGGTCTGATCGTCGCCATCCCCAGCATGATCTCTTATCGTCATTTCCGCGCCCAAGTCGACAGCCTGACCATCGAGATGGAGCAGCAGGCCATCAAACTGGTCGAAGTCGTCCATGGCGAACGCAAGTAAGGGTCGGCAAATGAATTTTCGGCGCGGACGCACTCGGGAAGAACCGGAGATCAACCTGATCCCGATGATCGACGTGCTGTTAGTCATCCTGATCTTCCTGATGGTCACCACCAGCTACTCGAACTTCGCCCAGTTGCAGATCAACCTGCCGCAGGCTTCCGGCGAGGAAACCGCGCTTGCTTCCAGCAAGCCGATCCATGTCGCGGTGGATGCTTCTGACCACTATGCGGTGAACAGCGTGCGCACCCCGTTCAACAACGTGGTCGATTTTGCTGCGGCCCTGCGCAAGGCCGCAGGAGAGCAGACCGACCCGACCATCGTCATCAACGGCGACGCCAAGGCCACCCACCAGTCCGTCATCAACATCATGGAAGCCGCGCGCATCGCGGGATTCGGCCGCATCACCTTCACCACCCAGAACCAGCCGAACAAGTAATCCCACCCTATGGAGCGGCTGCAACACCACTGGTATCGCCTCTCGCCACTCCACCTGCTGCTCTACCCGCTCAGTCTGTTGTTCGGCGCACTTTCCGCTCTGCGCCGGTTTCTTTATCGCAGCGGGATTCTGGCGTCGGTCAAACTACCTGTCCCGGTTGTCATCATAGGAAACATCAGCGTTGGCGGTACCGGCAAGACGCCGCTCACGCTCTGGTTGGCGCAGCAACTGCTCGATAACGGCTGGCATCCCGGCATCGTCAGCCGTGGCTATACCAAAGACGGCAAGCAGCGCAGCATTCCCCATGAGGTCTCAATCGAAGATGCGGCGGACTTGGTCGGTGACGAACCCCTGCTGATGGCGCAACGCGCATTGTGTCCAGTATGGATAGGCCGCAACCGACCCGCTGCCGCACAGGCCCTGCTTGCCGCCCATCCCGAATGCGACATCATCCTCTCCGACGACGGCTTGCAGCATTACCGTTTGCAGCGCAGTGCAGAGATCGTCGTCGTGGATGGCGCGCGCCGCTTTGGCAACGGTCTGTTGCTGCCCGCCGGTCCGCTGCGCGAACCGGTCTCGCGTTTGCACAAGGCTGACGCGGTGGTGGTCAACGGCGGGGAGACGCACGGCGACGAATTCGCCATGCAACTGGCCGGCACGAGTTTCTACAATCTGCTCAATCCTGAACGCGTCGTCACTGCCGCAGAATTCGCAAAGCTGCGCCTGGATGCAATCGCGGGGATCGGACATCCGCAACGTTTCTTCACCCAACTGGAGCGTCTCGGACTGAACGCACAGCCGCATCCTTTCCCGGATCACCATCGCTATACTCCGTCCGATATCGCCTTCGACGATGCGGATGCGATACTCATGACCGAAAAAGATGCGGTAAAATGCACAGCGTTCGCCACCGAGAGATGCTGGGTGCTGCGTGTCGATGCGCAGGTCAGTCCGGCTCTCACACAACTTATCCTTGAAAAGGTCACGCCATAATGGATGCAAAATTACTCGACATTCTGGTTTGCCCGCTGTGCAAATCACCATTGGTTTATCGCAAAGCTGAGCAGGAACTGATCTGCAAGGCTGACCGCCTGGCTTTCGCAATCAAGGACGATATTCCGGTGATGCTGGCCGACGAGGCTCGCGAACTCACTGCGAAAGAAGTCGAAGCGCTCTGATGTTCCCCTTCAAGGTCGTCATCCCGGCCCGCTTTGCCTCGACGCGCCTGCCGGGCAAACCCCTGCTGGACATCTGCGGCAAACCGATGGTGATTCGCGTCGCTGAACAGGCCGCCCAAAGCGGCGCGCAGCAGATCCTCATCGCCACCGATCATCAACCCATCATCTCCGCCTCCCAGGAACACGGCTTCCAGGCCTGCATGACGCGCACCGACCATGTCAGCGGCACCGACCGCATCGCCGAGGTGGCGGCACAGCAAGGCTGGAGCGATGACACCATCGTGGTCAACGTGCAAGGTGACGAGCCGCTGATCCCGCCGCAACTCATCCGCGCCGTGGCGCAACATCTGCACGACCACCCCGAGTGCGCCATCGCCACCGCGAGCCACGCCATCCACGACGAAGCGTCCATGCGCAACCCGAACATCGTCAAGGTGGTGCTGGACAAGAATGCCAATGCACTTTACTTCAGCCGGGCTCCGATTCCCTGGCCGCGGGAGGCATATGCAAAGAACGACCCACTCCCCCAAAACGTCGAAGTGCTTCGACATGTCGGCATCTATGCATATCGCGCCGGCTTCCTGCGCGACTTCGGCAAACTTACCCCTACTTCCATAGAGCAAATTGAATCCCTCGAACAGCTGCGTGCGTTGTATCATGGCTACAAGATCGGCGTAACCAAGACCGATCAGACACCTCCAAGCGGTGTGGACACCGAACAGGATTTGGGGATCGCGCGGCGTCTGTTCACCGAATTACAAAATGGATTTAATCAAAAGGGAAATCATCAATGAAGCTGATTCTGTTAGGAGCACCCGGAGCAGGTAAAGGTACCCAGGCGAATTACATCAAGGAAAAGTACGGCATCCCGCAGATCTCCACCGGCGATATGCTGCGCGCGGCAGTCAAGGCAGGCACCCCGCTGGGTGTGGCCGCCAAGAAGATCATGGATGCCGGCGGTTTAGTATCCGACGAAATCATCATTAATCTGGTCAAGGAACGTATCAAGGAAGCCGATTGCGCCAAAGGTTTCCTGTTCGACGGCTTTCCGCGCACCATCCCGCAGGCTCAGGCGATGAAGGATGCCGGGATCAAGATCGACTACGTGGTCGAGATCGATGTGGCGGACAAGGAAGTCGTCCAGCGCATGAGCGGTCGCCGCGTGCATCCGGCATCGGGCCGCACCTATCACCTGGTGTTCAATCCGCCCAAGGTGGCCGGCAAGGATGACATCACCGGCGAAGACCTGGTACAGCGCCCGGATGATGTCGAGGAGACAGTCCTCAAGCGCCTCAACGTGTATCACGAGCAAACCCAGCCGCTGGTTGAGTACTACACTGCGTGGTCGAAGTCCGGCGACGGCAGCGCACCGAAAGTCGTGCATGTACCCGGTGTCGGCAGTGTGGAAAGCATACGTGACCAAGTGTTCCGCACCTTGGGAGCATGAGCATGGCCGCCAAGCCCATCCTTACTTTGGATGACGCCAAACGTGTGGCCGCAGCTGCGGAAGCAGAAGCGTTCAAGAACGAATGGAAAGTGGTCATCGCGGTGGTGGACGATGGCGGCCATCTGCTTTATCTGCAGCGCGGGCACGACACGCAGTTCGGCAGTGTCGAGACCGCCATCGCCAAGGCTCACGCCGCCGTGGCCTTCCAGCGCCCCACCAAGGCATCGGAAGACGCGGTGCTCAGTGGCCGCCTGATCCACCTCGCCCTGCCCGGCGTCATCCCGGCCGAGGGCGGCGTACCGCTGCTACGCGATGATGTCCTCATCGGCGGACTCGGTATCAGCGGTGTGCGTTCCTTCCAGGACGGGCAGATCGCGCAGGCGGGAGTGAACGCGCTGTAATCTCGAAAAGTACCGTAGCAAAACAAACGGGCATCATCCTTGCGGATGATGCCCGTTTGATTTTCTCGTAACGAACTTCTAGGCCGGGACGCGATAGTTCTCTTGCGTCATGAGGTCAACCCCGCAAGGCAGGGCCTCTATCCAGTTCAGGAACTCGTTCACCATCTTCTTGCCCACGAATGCGCGGCCATGCTGCGGCACGATAGCTTCGACATCCATGGTGCGCACCATGTTGACCCAGAAACGGCAGATCTTGTTGGAAATCATGTAGCGTTTGTGGAAGCCTTCCATGTGCTGGATGTGCGCCTTGAAATCCTCGACTGGTGTATCCGCCTCGGTATGACCGACGATGGAGGCGCCCATGTCGCCGGAGAAGAGGATCTTGCTGATCGGATCATAGAACTGGAAGTTGCCTTCCGAGTGCATGAAGTGCGCGGGGATCGCTTTGATGGCCGTGTTGCCCAAGGGCAGGTTCATGCCTTCGTCGGGAATGCCCAGTACGCGACCGAGTGAGTTGTCGCCGCTGCAGAAGTGCGGCACGAAGCGCACCCACAATTTGGAGATCATCACTTTGCAATCGGAGTGGATCATCCATTTGTTGACCGAGGCAATGATGTCCGGATCGGGGTGTGAGGCAAGGATATATTCCAGCTTCTTGGGCGGGAAATAGTTGTGCATTTCCATCAACAATCCATTATAGGTCATGTTGCCGCCCGGATCGATCAGCGCGCCGTGACCGTTATCAACGATGAGGAACTGGTTGGCCTGAACTGCATCCCCCACTGAATCGTCCACCAGATCGTCGAACATCAGACATTGGTGTTTGCCGTTATTGAATAATTCGATGGCCATTATTTTTTCCCTATAAAGATAATCTAGCGCCCCCTACCCGGCTCATTCTACTTGATTCCATATCATCCCGACAGGGGCTGCTTATCTTGCACACACAGCTCCGCGAAAAGCGTAATATGAGCCCGGTTTTTCAAACAGAGAAGTCACTTCACAACCTTTGATGGAGAGAGCAAAGTATGGCGAAGAAGAACGCGTTTTATGCACAGTCCGGCGGCGTCACAGCCGTCATCAATGCTTCAGCATGCGGCGTTATCGAAACAGCCCGCAAACATAAAGACAAGATCGGCAAGGTATATGCGGGACGCAACGGCATCATCGGCGCCCTCACCGAAGACCTGATCGACACCACCAAAGAATCAGCCCGTGCCATCGCGGCACTGCGCAGCACACCTTCCGGCGCATTCGGTTCCTGCCGCTTCAAACTCAAATCACTGGAACAGAACCAACGTGAGTATGCGCGGCTGATCGAGGTGTTCAAGGCGCACAACATCGGCTACTTCTTCTACAACGGTGGCGGTGATTCTGCCGACACCTGCTACAAGGTTTCGCAGTTGTCGGAGAAGATGGGTTACCCGGTACAGGCCATCCATGTGCCCAAGACCGTGGACAACGACCTGCCCATCACCGACTGCTGCCCTGGCTTCGGCTCGGTCGCCAAGTACATCGCCGTCTCCACGCTGGAAGCCAGCTTCGACGTGCGCTCCATGGCCAAGACCTCGACCAAGGTGTTCGTGCTCGAAGTGATGGGACGCCACGCGGGCTGGATCGCCGCTGCGGGTGGACTGGTGGAAGAACAGGGTATCCCGGTGGTCATCCTGTTCCCCGAGATCGAATTCGACCAGAAGAAATTCCTGGCAAAAGTAAATTCCATGGTCAAGAAACACGGCTATTGCAGCGTGGTGGTATCGGAAGGCTGCCACTATCCCGATGGCAAGTTCCTCGCCGAACAGGGTACGCGCGACGCCTTCGGCCATGCACAACTGGGCGGCGCCGCTCCGGTGGTCGCCAACATGGTGAAGGAAGCTTTCGGTTACAAGTTCCACTGGGCTGTAGCCGACTATCTGCAACGTGCCGCACGCCATGTCGCCTCCAAGACCGATGTGGACCAAGCGTACGCGCTGGGCAAGTCCGCCGTCGAGCTGGCGCTCAAAGGCCAGAACGCGGTGATGCCGACCATCGACCGCGTCTCCGACAAACCCTATAAGTGGAAAGTCGGCGTCGCACCATTGTCGAAGGTCGCCAACGTGGAGAAGTTCATGCCGCGCGACTTCATCACCAAGGATGGCTTCGGCATCACCGAGAAATGCCGCACCTATCTGACACCGCTGATCAAGGGTGAGGACTACCCGCCTTACAAAGACGGGTTGCCACAATATGTGCAACTAAAGAACGTGGCTGTCGCAAAGAAGCTGGGAAATTTCAAGATCTGATGTCGTTAACAACATACCGCTCCTTATAGGGGCGGTTTTTACTTGAGGAGAAGAACATGGCAGGTGGCTTGGGTTTTGCACTTTTTTGTGCGATAGCAGCGATTCTGTATGGCGTACTTTCTGGCAAGTGGATACTGGGCAAGTCGACCGGCAGCGAGAAGATGCAAAACATCGCCGCTGCCATTCAGGAAGGCGCCACGGCTTATCTCAACCGACAGTACACCGCCATCGCCTGGGTCGGCGCTGCTTTGTTCGTCGTCATTCTGGTTGCGCTCGGCTGGCAGACCGCAGTCGGTTTCGCCATCGGCGCCATCCTCTCGGGCTTGACCGGTTACATCGGCATGAATGTTTCGGTGCGCGCCAACGTGCGTACTGCCGAAGCAGCCAAGGAAAGCCTGAATGCGGCACTCAACGTTTCCTTCAAGGGCGGCGCCATCACCGGCATGCTGGTGGTGGGACTCGGCCTGCTCGGCGTGGCCGGCTATTTCCTGTTCCTGACCAGCATGGGTGCAACCACCTCGGAAGCGACGCACGCACTGGTGGGTTTCGGTTTCGGCGGTTCGCTGATCTCCATCTTCGCCCGTCTTGGCGGCGGCATCTTCACCAAAGGCGCTGACGTCGGTGCCGACCTGGTCGGCAAGGTGGAAGCCGGCATCCCCGAGGATGAT
>DMCN01000076.1:0-341 GCA_003445795.1 Gallionellaceae bacterium | reverse complement strand
GCTGTATCGCGGCCTGGCGGTCTCCGCCGTGCTGGCATTGGTCGCCTTCTACCCGATCACCGCCATGCTGATCCCGGATGATGCATTGGGCGCAGCCGGAAGCCAGATGGGCATCTATCTTTCCGCCGTCATCGGCCTGGTCATTATCCTCACCTCTTGGGCGATTGTGCAATTCATTTTCAACGCGACTGGCGGTGGGGGTGGCGGGGGAGGATCCTGTACCGAAGGAATAGAATCAGGGTGTTATGACTGTTCAGGGGGTTCTTGGGTGTATGATAATACTAATGCCAGTTGCGGATTTGGCGATCTTTTCACAGTCAAATGGGTTGATCCTAAAAATG
>DMCN01000025.1 GCA_003445795.1 Gallionellaceae bacterium | reverse complement strand
GAACACCCGCACGGCCTGAGCGACCGCGATTTCGACAGCCTGTTCACACTGGACAAGCCGGTGATGTTCAACTTCCACGGCTACCCCTGGCTGATCCACCGCCTGGCCTACCGCCGCCACAACCACGGAAACTTCCACGTGCGCGGCTACAAGGAAAAAGGCAGCATCAACACGCCGCTGGAACTGGCGATACAGAACCAGATCGACCGTTTCAGCCTGGTCATCGACATCATCGACCGTATCCCCGCGCTGCACGTGGCGGGCGCGCATGTGAAAGAGAAGATGCTGAACATGCAGATCGAGTGCCGCAACTATGCCTACCAGAACGGGACCGACCTGCCGGCGGCGGACAACTGGACTTGGCCGTATTAATTAGCATGCCCACCATCCTCACCATCAACAGCGGCTCCTCATCCGTCAAGGCCAGTCTGTTCGACATCGACGGTACGCGGCGCGATTACAGTTACGGACATTTGCGCGATCCGCAAGCCGGGTTCGACCAATTGCTGCAGGAGCTTTCCGGCCACGCGCCGGATATCGTCGGCCATCGGTTCGTGCACGGCGGCGAGACAGAGGATGCGGCGCGGCTGGTGGATGCGACAGAACGGGAGCGGCTGCAGCACATCATTCATCTTGCCCCGCTGCACTTGCCGGGCAATCTGATGGGTGTCGATCTGTGCAGCAAGCATTTCGATGTGCCGCAAGTCGCTTGCTTCGATACTGCATTCCACGCCACCATGCCGCCGCTGGCAAAACGCCTGCCCATCCCGCAGGAACTCGGCCTGCGCCGCTTCGGTTTTCATGGCCTGAACTACGCCTACGTCGCCTCGCGCCTGCCCGATATGCTGGGTGAAGCCGCGCACGGGAAGATCGTCGTCGCCCATCTGGGTAGCGGTGCCAGCCTGTGCATGCTGGACAAGCTGCGATCCATCGACACCACGATGGGCTACACCCCGGCAGGCGGCATTGTCATGGGCACGCGCAGCGGCGATCTCGATCCGGGCGTGATGCTGGAACTCGCCAAACGCTACGATAGCGTGCAACTCGGCGACATCGTGTTTCACAAAATGGGTCTGCTTGCCTTATCCAACGGCGAAAGCAGCGAAATGGCCGACCTGCTCGCCAGTCCGGGCGAACAGGCAAGATTCGCAGTGGACTATTTCTGCCACCAGACCCGCGCCGCCATCGGCAGCCTTGCCGCCAAGGCCGGCGGTATCGACGCGCTGGTCTTCACCGGCGGCATCGGCGAGCACTCCGCACAGATCCGCCAGACCATTTGTGCCCCGCTGGATTTTCTCGGCATCGCGCTGGACCAGGCCGCCAACTGGGCGGGCTCGGCCAGAATCGAAAGCAAAGGCAACAAACCCGTGCTGATCATCCCCGCCGATGAAGAGGCAATGATCAAGGAATTGTGTTTGCCGTTCGGGCGGTAGACTGAAGGTTCCCGATCTGCCTCTTTCCATATTGACCTGACGGCAGAGCTCTCTGCTTCCACAAACACCTGTTCAACCCGTGCGCAACTGCACGCCTTCGCGATACCTGCCTGCAAGATAAGCGGGTGATCAGTGTGCGATAGCGCACGGATACAAACGACAGGTTCCAATAAGGTTCCCCCTAATGAGACGACTGTTATGGAGCCCCCATGGATCAATCTGAGCTTGTTGAAAAAGTCGCAAAGGAGTTGGCCATATCCAACGCTTCGTCGCAGCGCTTGCTGAAGGCGACACTGCGGGAGATTCGTGACCTGCTGCGGGTCGGACACGCGGTGACCATCCCGCACCTTGGCACCTTCGACACGGCGACGTACGAGGAGCACCGCGGTTATCGGCCGGTCAGCCATGACTTTGCGATCTTCCCGAAACGGCGCGTCCCCGTGTTTCGCACGGGCTCGTTGTTGCGCGATGAAGTTTACGATATCGAATCGGACGAAGCAGGTGTGCCGACATGAGCGACGACAACAAGATAACGCTCCACGACTTTGCGGAACTGGTGGCCGCGCGTGCCAAGGTGAGCAGTGCCGAAGCAGACACCTATATCCACCAATTCGCGAAGACCATGAGCGAGGAATTGGAAGCGGGCGGCGACATTCATCTGTATCACTTTGGCCGTTTCCATACGACCCATGTCGAGGAGCAGGCAGGGCACGATCCCAACTCAGGTGCACCGCTGACGATCCCCGCGCACTCGCGTGTCCACTTCCGCGCCTACAACGCATTGCGTCTTGCCGTGAACGCGCCTTTCAATCAGTTGCGGATCAGGGAACTCACTCCGGACAAGACAGCCTGGCGTACCAGGACCGGCGTTTGGATCTTGCTGGTGCTGCTGGCATTGCTGCTGATCGCGCTTGGCATCAGTTCAAAGAGCGGGGTGCCCACTCAGGATGCGTCTCTGGTTCCTCCCGCAACCGTTTCCGCCGCTCCCGTAGAACCGGAATCCAACTTGTCGGTAGCTGCGACGACGGGGGTTGTCGTGTCGCCCGGCGATACCTTGTGGGGGATCGCCGAGACCAGATTGGGCGATTCCGCCTGGTGGCCGATCATCTATGCGGAGAACAGACCAGAGTTGCCCCACCATGATCCGGAACTGATCGATAGCGGCATCACACTGCGGATACCCGCTCTGGCCGGTAGCGTGAACAACCCCAGTGTCGCTGATTTCCGCCTGAAAACGAACGGCTACCAGATAGCGGCCGACGATTACCGGAAACTCGGCAATCCACGAGCCGCAGCCTATGGGAGGGTCGCGGGTCGCTTGTCTCTGGAATTATCCGGCATGCAATGAGCATGATGCCGTTCGTGCTCCCCCCGCAAGGGGGTGGCCGTGGCTGCAAGGGGCGCTCGCCCCGAAATGCGATCACTGCTACGTTTGAATCACCCCGCTGTGTGTAACCAAGCCGACTCCCTGAAGGTCGATTGCGTCCGTACGTGCTATTTACTACTATGCGTCCAATCCAATGCATCCAACAAAAGCTGACCGTTTGAATCGAATTATTAGAGCTCCCTGACGTGAAGCAAAGTTGGTGTAGTAGAATCGTTTACAGTTGGTCACAGTCGTCAATAACCGGGAGATATCATCATGGGCAGCAAAGACAAGAAAAAAGAATCAAAGGGCAAGAAACCGCAACCCAAGCCGGTACCGGCAGGGAAGTGATCGGGGGCTTGGTCCCGTTATTTCAAGAGTTTTCACACATCGCCCGCAAGGGCGATGTTCTTTTGTGAATAAGGAACAGGTTTGTCATGGAGTTGACTGAACTCGGTCTGGATAGCGAACTGGCAGCACAGGCAAGATGCGGCGCAGGGCAGCGCCTTGCCCGCGTGACGGCTGTCGATCGCGGGCGCTATGTCGTGCGCGATGAGCTGGGAGAAGTGCCTGCCGAGCTGACGGGCAAGTTTCTCCACAACGCCGCATCTTCCGTCGATATGCCCTGCGTGGGCGATTGGGTGTGCGCGGAGTATCACGATGCGGATTCGCACGCGACCATCCACGATCTGCTGCCGCGCAGGTCTTTCCTGCGGCGCAAGTCTCCCGGCAAGAACATCGATTTTCAGATGATCGCGGCGAACATCGATGTGGCGTTCATCGTGCAGTCGTGCCATTTCGATTTCAACGTGCGCAGGCTGGAGCGCTATCTGGTGATGGTCAACGAGGGGCATATAGCACCGGTATTGCTGCTGACCAAGACCGATCTGGTCAGCGCGGATGAGCTGGCGCGCATGGTTGCCAATATCCGCGCGGCAGGCATCACGGCGCGCATCTTCACGCTCTGCAGCATGACGGGCGTGGGCGTGGAGGAGGTGAAAAGCTTGGTTCTGCCGGGCAAGACCTATTGCCTGCTCGGATCTTCGGGTGTGGGCAAGACGACGCTGATCAACCATCTGCTGGGCCGCGACGCGCTGGAGACTGCGGCCGTCAGCGGCACTGGTGAGGGCAGGCACACCACTACGCGCCGCCACCTGGTAACGCTCGACAACGGCGGCCTGCTGATCGACATGCCGGGGATGCGCGAGCTGGGCATCCTGAGCGCGGGCGAAGGGCTGGACGACAGCTTTGCCGATATCACGGTGCTTGCTGCAAGTTGCCGTTTCGCCGATTGCAGCCACAACAACGAGCCGGGCTGCGCGATCCGCCAGGCCATCGACAGCGGCGAATTGAATCCTGAGCATTACCAGAGTTACCTGAAGCTCAAGGCCGAGTCCGACTTCAACGAGATGTCGTATGTGGACAAGCGCAGGAAGGATAAGGAATTCGGCAAGATGGTGAAGTCGGTTTTGAAGGGGAAGCGGTAGGAGATAACGCTAACGGGGGATTGGCAATAGGTCCTTGTTGGCTGATACTGCCGCGAGCAATTTTTCACCAATAAAAATAGAGGAGTTGGGCAATGAGCGCAGTCGCAGATTACAAGCAGGTCCGTAATTCATCGGTGGGGCCGGAATTGACGGAAGAAGAGGCGAAGTTGTTGGCCGGCAAGCTGGGGGTCCGTCAGTTGAAGGATGGCGAGTTGCTGGTGAAGGAGGGCGAGGCCGATCAGACCCTGTTCATCTTGGCTTCGGGCAAGGTCAGTGTCACCAGCCTGGATGCCGGCGGGGTGGATAAGCCGGTTTATCTGATGAAGGCAGGGGAGTGCGCCGGAACCCGCGCCTTCGTGGAACAGTCGCCGCGCAAGGCGACGTTGCGTTCGGTCGGTGATTCTGTGGTCTATACCCTGACGCCGACGGATTTCGATGCCTGCGTGGACAATAATGCACGTCTGGCTTTCAAGGTGATGCGCGCCCTGTTCCGCGTCACCCACGCCAATCTTTCCCGCATGAATCAGGAGAGCAAGGAACTGGCGAACTACATCAACAAGACGCAAGGTCGGTATTGATCGCTAAGACACAGGGGACTCGTCTGCATCAGATCCTTTGCCGACATCCATGATGTGACACAGAACTCGCACAGGAAAACCATCAATGTTTGAGTCACTACGCCGCGTGCTGGGAGGCGCGCATAAGGAGGAAGCTTCACCCCGGGCTTCCTTTCAGCAGTTGAACGAGGTGGCACCATTGAAGCCAGCCCAGTCGGCTTCGCCCGGGGAGAGCGGGCATTCGTCTTTCATCTGTCGCGAGGCGATCCTGGACCGCAACGAGCGCATCGCCGGGTACGAGTTCGCCCTGGGGCAGGGGGTGCAGGCCCGCATGATGGACAAGAGCGCGCTGATCCGGCGTGTGTACGACGAGGCGATGCTGAATAATCTGGCGCCGCTCGGTGTGTCGACATTGCTGGGAGAGCGCAATGCGTTCATCCGGCTGTCGGTGGAGTCGCTGACGATCCCGCAACTAGAGGCACTGGCCAATCCCAACATGGTGGTCATGATCACGCCGCGGCCCATTGCCGAGGTGGACGTCGTGGCGATGCGCGCCAGCCTGGCGCATGTCGCGGCGCTTGGCTTCAGGCAGGGCTGGTCGATCAACCAGCCGCGCCCCGAGTATGCCGAGTTCCTGGGCAAGGCCGATTTCATCGAGATCGATCCTGCCGCGCTCGACGGCCTGCAACTGAAAGAGATGATCGCCGGGTTTCGCGCGGCCAATAAAGAGCAGAAGTTGATCGCGAGCAGGTTGCAGACGGCTGACGACTTTCATTACTGCTTCGAGCGGCGCTTCGATTTCTTCATGGGGCCGTTCGTCTCCAGCCGCGAGAACTGGCAACCGGCGAAGAGCGAGGTCAATCACATCCAGGTTTTCCAGGCGCTGGAGTTGATTCGGGCCGGTGCCGAGTTCGAGGCCATCGCCGAATGCCTGCGCACCGATCCCATCCTGACCTTCAAGCTGCTGCGTTATATCAATTCTCCCGGCATCGGTCTGATGCAGAAGATCGACGAGATACAGCAGGCACTGATGATCCTGGGGCGTGACCGTTTCTACCGCTGGCTGTCATTGCTGCTGTTCGACAGCAAGAAGCCCGGCTATCACGAGAACGTGCTGACCGACCAGGCGCTGACACGCGCGCGCTTCATGGAGATGCTGGCCGGTAAAGGGCGCATTCCGGCCAGTGCCGACCAGCTTTTTCTGACCGGCCTGTTCTCGCTGATGAGCGTGATGCTGGGACAGTCTCAGGATGATGTGCTGAAACAGGTGGCGCTGCCGGCAGCCGTCGCGTCAGCACTCCGAGGTGAGCCGGGCGCGATGCATGACGCGCTGACGCTGGCGATCGCCGCCGAATCGCAAGGCGGGGATATGGCTGCCGCTGCAACTAGCTGTGGTGTGGATGCTCCACTGGTGGTCGGTACGATGATCGAGGCATTGGGTTGGGCGCAGCTGATCGCGATGGTGAACAAGAACTAGCCGGCGGTCAGGGATCGCAATCCAAGCCGGATCATTTGTGCGGATACATCTGAACGAAGCAGAAAATGTCGGGGCGAACGGGTTTTTTGTAAATCAGCAAATCATCCGTTCGTGCCGTACCCGCAAGGGGTAGGCCGTGGCTGTAAGGGCCTAAAGCCCAAACAGCTCACGCTCAGCCCATTGGATAGATGAGATATGACTGACGAACAATATATGCGCGCCGCGCTGGAGCTGGCGCGCCAGGCGCAGGATGCCGGCGAGGTGCCGGTCGGCGCGGTGATCGTGGACGGCGCGACCATCGTCGGGCGCGGGTTCAATGCGCCGATCTCGCGCCACGACCCTTCGGCGCACGCCGAGATGATGGCGCTGCGCGATGCGGCGCAGCGGCTGGGTAACTATCGGCTGCCGGGCTGCGAGCTTTTCGTGACGTTGGAGCCTTGCATGATGTGCGCCGGGGCGATCATGCATGCGCGCATCGCGCGCGTGGTGTACGGGGCGAGCGACCCGAA
>DMCN01000095.1 GCA_003445795.1 Gallionellaceae bacterium | reverse complement strand
TCCGCGCCATCGACGCCGCTCTGGCGAACCTGCACGAAGTGGCCGTGCCGGGCAAGGTCAGCTCGGTCTTCGATCGCCCGCCGGTGGTGGCCGCCAACGCACCGCAATTTGTGCAGGCCATCACTGCCGTTATGATGGCCGGTCGCGGCGACGAGCTGCCGGTCAGCGCCATTCCCGCCGACGGTACCTGGCCCACCGGCACCACGCGCTGGGAAAAGCGCAACATTGCGCAGGAGATCCCGGTGTGGGACGAGAAGCTGTGCATCGCCTGCGGCAAGTGCCCCTTCGTCTGCCCGCACACCGCCATCCGCAGCAAGCTGTTCGATCCGGCACGGGTCGCCGATGCGCCGCCGACGTTCAAGCACATGGAGGTCAAGGGCAAGGAGTTTCCCGACGGCGCGCACATCGTGTATCAGGTGGCGGCGGAAGATTGCACCGGCTGCGGCCTGTGCGTGGACATCTGCCCGGTGAAGGACAAGGAGAACCCCGGCCGCCGCGCGCTCAACATGGCGCCGCAGGCGCCGCTGCGCGAACAGGAGCGCGCCAATTTCGACTATTTCCTTGCGCTGCCCGAGTTCGACCGACGCGAGGTGCGCGGCACGGTGATGAAGAGCGCCATGCTGTTGCAGCCGCTGTTCGAGTTTTCCAGCGCCTGTTCCGGCTGCGGCGAAACGCCTTACCTGCGCCTCGCCTCGCAACTGTTCGGCGACCGCATGCTGGTGGCCAACGCCACCGGCTGNNCGAGGACAATGCCGAATTCGGCCTCGGCATGCGTGTCGCCATCGACAAGCAGCAGGAGTATGCCGCCGAACTGCTCAAGGCTCTGGCCGCGCACCTCGGCGAGGATCTGGTGGGCTCCCTGCTAGACGCCGTGCAGGAAAACGAAGCGGGCATCCACGAACAGCGCGAACGCGTTGCCGCCCTGCGCGAGCAACTGAAGAAAGTCGATCTTCCCGAGGCGCGCCAGCTGGAAGTGCTGGCCGACAGTCTGGTGCAGAAGAGCGTGTGGATTATCGGTGGCGACGGCTGGGCCTACGACATCGGCTTTGGCGGTCTCGACCATGTGCTGGCCTCCGGCCGTAACGTCAACATCCTGGTGCTGGATACCGAGGTGTACTCCAACACCGGCGGCCAGACCTCCAAGGCGACGCCGCGTGGCGCTGTGGCGAAATTCTCCGCCGGTGGCAAGGCCACGCCGAAAAAGGATCTGGCGATGATCGCCATGGCCTACGGCAACGTCTATGTCGCCCAGGTGGCCTACGGCGCCAAGGATGTGCAAACGCTCAAGGCTTTCATGGAGGCCGAGTCCTGGCCCGGCGTGTCGATCATCATCGCCTACAGCCCGTGCACCGCCTGGGGCACCGACATGATCAACAACCACGCCATGCAGGATCGTGCGGTGCGCAGCGGCCACTGGCCGCTGTTCCGCTACGATCCGCGCCGCGCCGCGCGGCAGGAAAACCCGCTGCAACTGGACTCCAAGGAACCGTCCATCGCCTACCGGGAATTCGTCAGCCAGGAAACGCGCTTCAACATGTTGTGGCGCAGTCACCCGGAAGCGGCGGAGAAATTCCTCGGTGAGGCCCAAAAACACGCCCTCAGCAACTTCCAGCACTACCGGCAGTTGGCCGAACTCAGCTATGCCAAGCCGGAAGAGATCAAGCCCGCTCAAGCAAAGGAATAATCATGAACCTGCGCACCCGTTATCTCGGACTGGAACTGAAGAACCCGCTGGTACCTTCCGCCTCGCCGCTGTCGCGCAGCCTCGATACGGCCAAGCGGCTGGAGGATGCCGGTGCCGCCGCGCTGGTGATGTATTCGCTGTTCGAGGAAGAACTCCGGCACGACCACGACGTGATGGACTCCTATCTGCACAACCAGTCCCTGGGCCATTCCGAGGCCACCAGCTTTCTGCCGATGCACGGTGATATGCCGTCCAGACAGGATCGTTATCTGGAGCAGTTGCAACGGCTCAAGCAGACGCTTGGCATCCCGGTCATCGCCAGTCTCAACGGCGTCACGCCGGGCGGCTGGATCGAGTACGGCAAAGCCTTGCAGCAGGCCGGTGCCGATGCGCTGGAGCTCAACGTGTACTACATCGCCGGGGATGTGAATGTCAGCGGTGCCGATGTGGAACAGCGCTACGTCGACATGCTCCAGGAACTGCGCCAGCACGTCAGTTTGCCCGTCGCCATGAAACTGTCGCCGCAGTTCAGTTCCGTGTCCAATATGGTCGGCCGTCTGGAACAGGCCGGCGCCGCCGGCGTCAGCATGTTCAACCGCTTCTACCAGCCGGACATCGATCTCGACAGTCTGCGCGTGTCGCCGCAGTTGCACCTGTCCAGTTCCGCCGAGTCGCTGCTTGCCATGCGCTGGATCGCCATCCTCTTCGGCCGGGTCAAACTCACCCTCGCCGCCACCGGCGGCGTCCACACCCACAGCGACGCGCTGAAGATGCTGTTGGCCGGTGCCGATGTGGTGCATCTGTGCAGCACTCTGCTGTTGCATGGCCCAAAGCAACTGGCGCATATACTCCAAGGCATGGAGGATTGGCTGGACGACAGCCCGTATGAATCGGTGGAACAACTCAAGGGAGTACTGAGCCAGCGCCATGCCGGCAATGTATCGGCCTCGGCCTACGCCCGCGCCAACTACCTGCAATTGCTGGACAGCTACCCGCCCGGCGCGGGCAACTGACGCGTTACCGGCAGCGGCAAGGGCTATCCGTTCGTAATCTCTGCACAAAGCCAATAGACAGCCCGCGAAATTGTGGCGCCTGACCTGTGCTGAAAGATCAATTGATGGGGTGCAAGCTCTTGAAATGGCAAAAGACCCCGCCACAAAGGTGGGGTCTATTACTTTGGGCGTTCGATTGCCACAATGAGCCAGACGGCCTGTGCTTCTTCCTTTGAGAGGCCGACTGTTTTGGGATACAATCGCACTCCATGACAAAGTACATATTTATAACCGGCGGCGTTGTCTCTTCCTTAGGAAAAGGCATCGCCGCCGCTTCACTTGCGGCTATCCTCGAGTCGCGTGGCCTCAAAGTCACGATGCTCAAGCTGGATCCGTATATCAACGTCGATCCGGGCACCATGAGCCCGTTCCAGCACGGAGAGGTTTTTGTCACCGAAGACGGTGCCGAGACCGATCTGGACCTGGGGCATTACGAGCGGTTCATTTCGGCCAAGATGCGCAAGGCCAACAATTTCACCACCGGACAGATCTACGAGAGCGTGATCCGCAAGGAACGCCGTGGCGAGTATCTGGGCAAGACGGTGCAGGTGATTCCGCATATCACCAACGAGATCCAGGCGTTCGTTGAACGCGGCGCAGCCGCTTCCCTTGACGGGAATGCGGATGTGGCCATTGTCGAGATCGGCGGTACGGTGGGCGACATAGAATCGCTGCCGTTCCTCGAGGCGGCTCGCCAGATGGGTCTGCGCATGGGGCGTCATCAGGTGGCCTATGTACACCTCACGCTGGTTCCCTATATCGCGACCGCCGGCGAGTTGAAGACCAAGCCGACACAACACAGCGTGCAGAAACTGCGCGAGATCGGCATCTTCCCGACCGCGTTGCTGTGCCGCGCCGACCGCCGCATTCCGGATGACGAGCGGGCCAAGATATCGCTGTTCGCCAATGTGCGCGAGGACAGCGTCATCTCGATGTGGGATGCGGACAGTATCTACAAAGTCCCGCAGATGCTGCACGAGCAAGGGCTGGATCGCATCATCTGTGATGAACTGGCACTGAACGCACCGCCTGCCGACCTGACGGTATGGCAGAACCTGATCAAGGCACAAGATAATCCGCAGCACGAGATCACCATCGGCATGGTCGGCAAGTATGTCGACCTCACCGAATCGTACAAGTCTCTGATCGAAGCTTTGCGTCATGCTGGCATCCATACCGCCACGCGTGTGAACATCGAATATCTGGATTCCGAAGTCATCGAGAACGAGGGCACGGACTGCCTGAAGAATCTTGATGCCATCCTGGTTCCCGGCGGCTTCGGCGTGCGCGGTACGGAAGGCAAGATTGCCTCGATCCGTTATGCGCGCGAGAACAAGGTCCCTTATCTTGGCATCTGCCTCGGCATGCAACTCGCGGTCATCGAGTATGCGCGCCATGTGGCGGGCATGAGCGATGCGAACAGCACCGAATTCAACCTCGAGACCGAGCATCCGGTAGTGGCGTTGATCACCGAGTGGCTGGATCGCGACGGCAAGGTCGCCAAGCGCAGCGCCGATTCGGATATGGGCGGCACCATGCGCCTCGGTTCGCAACGCTGCCCGGTCAAGCCCAACACCATGGCGCAGCGCATCTACGGCGACGAAGTGAACGAGCGTCACCGCCATCGCTATGAAGTGAACAACCATTATGTTCCCTCGCTGGAAAAGACCGGACTGGTCATTTCCGCTCGCACACCTTCCGAGGATCTGCCTGAGATGATGGAATTGCCGCAGACCATGCACCCCTGGTTCGTCGGCGTGCAATTCCACCCAGAGTTCACCTCCACGCCGCGCACCGGACATCCGCTGTTCAAGGCGTATGTCGAGGCGGCGGTCAAGCGCAAGGAAGCAGCATGAAGCTATGTAATTTCCAAGTTGGTCTTGATAAGCCGCTGTTCCTGATCGCCGGTCCCTGCGTGATCGAGTCGGAGCAGATGGCGCTGGATACAGCCGGCCAGTTGAAAGAGATCTGCCAGAAACTGGGCATCCCGTTCATCTACAAATCCTCGTACGACAAGGCCAACCGCAGCTCCGGCAAGACTTTCCGCGGTTTTGGCATGGAAGCCGGGCTGAAGATCCTGGAGAAGGTCAAAGCGCAGATCGGCGTGCCGGTGCTGACCGATGTGCACGATGAGGACGAGATAGCTCCCGTGGCGTCAGTGGTCGATGTGCTGCAAACGCCCGCCTTCCTGTGTCGCCAGACCGATTTCATCCATGCCGTGGCGAAGTCCGGCAAGCCGGTGAACATCAAGAAGGGCCAGTTCCTTTCTCCGTGGGACATGAAGAACGTGGTCGACAAAGCGCGCGAAGTGAGCGGCGGTGACACCATCATGGTGTGCGAGCGTGGCGCTTCTTTCGGCTACAACAATCTGGTGTCGGACATGCGCTCGCTGGCTGTGATGCGCAACACCGGCTGTCCGGTGGTGTTCGATGCCACGCACTCCGTGCAATTGCCGGGCGGGCAGGGCACGTCCAGCGGCGGTCAGCGCGAGTTTGTGCCGGTATTGGCGCGCGCTGCGGTGGCGGCGGGCATCGCCGGCATATTCATGGAGACACATCCCGATCCCGCGAAGGCGATGTCGGACGGTCCCAATGCATTCCCACTGGGGCATCTGTCGGCGATGTTACAGACACTGAAGGCGCTGGACACCCTGATGAAGCAACAAGGTTTTATCGAAGAGAACGTTAACTTAAAAAGTGTGTGAGTGAAGGAAGAAGAATGAGTGCAATTGTTGATGTGATAGCGCGTGAGATTTTGGATTCCCGTGGTAACCCGACCGTAGAAGCGGACGTGTTGCTGGAATCGGGTGTGATGGGACGTGCCGCCGTGCCGTCCGGTGCCTCCACCGGCGAAAAAGAAGCGATTGAATTGCGCGATGGCGACAAGCAGCGCTATCTGGGCAAGGGCGTGCTGAAAGCCGTCGAAAACGTGAACACCGAGATCGCTGAAGCCATCATCGGTCTGGATGCCGCCGAACAGGCTTTCATCGACCAGACCATGATCGATTTGGATGGTACTGAAACAAAATCGCGTCTCGGCGCCAACGCCATTCTGGCCGTGTCGATGGCCGTGGCACGTGCCGCAGCGGAAGAGAGCGGCCTGCCGCTGTATCGCTATCTCGGCGGTGCCGCACGCATGGAGATGCCGGTGCCGATGATGAATGTCATCAACGGCGGCGCGCACGCCACCGGCGGTGCGGACATGCAGGAGTTCATGATCGTTCCGGTCGGTGCGCAGAGTTTCCGCGAGGCATTGCGCTGCGGTGCGGAAGTGTTCCATGCACTGAAAGCGGTATTGCATCATCGCGGCCTGCCGACTACCGTTGGCGACGAGGGCGGATTCGCACCCGCGCTGGGTTCCAATGAAGGCGCATTGAAGGTCATCGTCGAAGCCATCGAGGCTGCCGGTTATGTTCCCGGCGCAGATGTGGCAATCGCAATGGATCCGGCTGCTTCCGAATTCTTCAAGGACGGAAAATACCACCTGAAAGCGGACGGGCTGACTTTGACTTCCGCGCAAATGGTGGATCTGTACGCGACCTGGGTGGACAAGTACCCCATCGTGAGCATCGAAGACGGCATGAGCGAAAACGACTGGGACGGCTGGAAGCTGCTGACTGATCGTCTCGGCAAAACCATTCAGTTGGTCGGCGACGATATTTTCGTGACCAACACCAAGATACTGAGCGAAGGCATCAAGCGCGGTATCGCCAACTCCATCCTGATCAAGGTGAACCAGATCGGTACATTGACCGAAACGTTCGCCGCCATCGAGATGGCGAAACGTGCCGGCTACACCGCCGTGATCTCGCACCGCTCCGGCGAAACGGAAGACTCCACCATTGCCGACCTGGCTGTGGCGACCAATGTCATGCAGATCAAGACCGGTTCGCTGTCGCGCTCCGACCGCATGGCAAAGTACAATCAGTTGCTGCGTATCGAGGAAGACCTTGGTGACAGCGCTTCCTATCCCGGTCGCGCCGCCTATTACCAGTTGGGATGATGCGTGTCGTTACCTACATACTGATTACCCTTCTCCTGCTGTTGCAATATCCGCTGTGGCTGGGGAAGGGTAGTTGGTTGAAGGTGTGGGACATGGGCAAGCAGGTCGAGGCCCAGAAACAAACCAACGAGCAGACTCTGAAGCGCAATGCGGCACTGGATGCCGAGGTGCGCGATCTAAAACGGGGAACCGATGCCATCGAAGAGCGCGCGCGCAGCGAGCTCGGCATGGTCAAGCAGGGTGAAGTTTTCTTTCAGGTAGTCGGCGGAGAAGGGGCTGCAACGGCCTCGGGTGTGGCCGCTGCAACTCCGCCAAAAGGCAAGATCAAGTAATGACCGTAGGCTGATCCCGTCCGGTGCGTGTCTGCAGTTCCGAGATGCTCAGCGCGCTCTGGATCAGTTCTTTCAATGCATCCTGCGCGTCCAGATGATGTCGCGAGACATCGGCCTCATACGCTTCCAGATAAACTCGTAACGTCGCACCTTCCGTACCCGTGCCGGATAGCCGGAAAATGATGCGCGAGCCGTCACTGAACAGGATGCGTACGCCCTGGCCCTTGCTTACGCTGCCGTCCACCGGGTCGGTGTAGCTGAAGTCGTCGCAGGTCTGAACCGAGAATTTCCCGAATGTCTTGCCGGTCAATGCGGCGAAGCTATCGCGTAAATGCTGCATTACTCCGTTCGCGGCCTCCGTCGGCAAACCCTCATAGTCGTAGCGCGAATAGAAGTTGCGGCCGTATTTCGCCCAATGCTCACGCACGATCTCTTCCACTGATTGCTTGCGTGCCGCGACGATGTTCAGCCAGAACAGCACCGCCCACAGTCCGTCTTTTTCGCGCACATGGTCTGAACCGGTGCCGAAGCTTTCTTCGCCGCATAGAGTAACCTTGCCCGCGTCCATCAGGTTGCCGAAGAATTTCCAGCCGGTCGGCGTCTCAAAGCAGGGGATATTCAGCGCTTTGGCCACGCGATCCACTGCAGCGCTGGTGGGCATCGAGCGCGCCACACCCGCCAACCCCTTTGTGTAGCCGCGAACCAATGTGGCATTGGCCGCAATCAGGGCTAGACTGTCCGATGGCGTCACGAAGAAGCGTTTGCCCAGGATCATGTTACGGTCGCCGTCGCCATCGGATGCGGCGCCGAAATCCGGTGCATCCGCACCGAACATGATCTCGACCAGGTCGTGCGCATAGGTCAGGTTGGGGTCGGGATGTCCGCCGCCGAAATCCTCCAGCGGCACGGCATTCATCACACTGCCCGCAGTCGCGCCGAGACGTGTTTCCAGGATCTCTTTTGCATACGGCCCGTTCACTGCGTGCATCGCGTCGAACTTGATCTTGAAGCCGCCTTTGAGCAGTGCGCGTATCGCCGCGAAATCGAACAGCGACTCCATCAGTTCGGCATAGTCGCTCACCGGGTCGATCACTTTGACCTTCATGCCGCCCAGCGTGGTTTCACCCAGCTTGTCGAGCGCCACATCATCCGCGTCGAGGATGCGGTAGCTGGAGAGGGTCTTGCTCTTGGCGTAGATCGCCTCGGTCACCGTCTCGGTGGCCGGGCCGCCGTTGCTGCTGTTGTACTTGATGCCGAAATCCTCTTTGGGGCCGCCGGGGTTGTGGCTGGCCGAGAGGATGATGCCGCCATAGGTCTGGTATTTGCGGATCACGCAGGAGGCCGCCGGCGTGGAAAGGATGCCGCCGCGTCCCACCAGCACCTCGCCGAAACCATTCGCCGCTGCCATCTTCAGGATGATCTGGATTGCCTCGCGGTTGTAATAGCGCCCGTCGCCGCCGAGCACCAGCGATGCTCCTTTTGGCGCGGCGATGCTGTCGAAGATGCTCTGGACGAAATTCTCCAGATAATTCGGCTGCTGGAATACCGGGACCTTCTTGCGCAGGCCGGAAGTGCCGGGTTTCTGGTCGGAAAAGGGTTGGGTAGAAACGGTGCGGATGCTCATCAATGACCTTTCTGGGTAAATCTCGGTTCGAGTCTTTCGGTTCAAATCATACCATCGGCCAAGCGCGCACAAGCCAAATTGTGCCGCTCAGGGTAAGCTAGCGTACTCAGAACGAATCGCCATATCCATGACCAGCGGCACCGCCCAACAGATCCTGCGCGACACCTTCGGCTATACCTCTTTCAGAGGGGCGCAGCAGGCCATCGTCGAGCATTTGGTCGCGGGTGGGGATGCGCTGGTGCTGATGCCCACTGGCGTTGGGTTTTATTATGTTGATGACTCGGTTGCGTGCAGATCAGTATATATATCGGGCGTAATTGTCGATTTTAGTAAACCGACGAGACTAGGCCGAAAAAACGTAATTCAGTTGACATACGAGTTGGCTGGGATACCTGCAATATTTGCTTTTGCAAAGTGAAACGGTTGCGAGATTCATCCTTATGGTGGGCGAATTGCCTAACCTTCTAATGTCCGACACGGGACGGCGAAAAGCTGACGTTCAAAGCCATCCTTCCCGAAAATTAGGCCAGATTCCATGTCAACCACAACCAACGCTCTGAACGTCCTACGCAACGTGTTCGGCTACGCCTCCTTCCGAGGTGCGCAGGCAGAGATCATCGGCCACGTCGCCAGAGGCTTCGATGCGTTGGTATTAATGCCGACTGGCGGTGGTAAAAGTTTATGTTACCAAGTGCCTGCTCTTCTCCACCCTGGCTGTGCCGTTGTCATCTCGCCGCTTATCGCGCTGATGCAGGATCAAGTCGATGCGCTGAAGCAGCTAGGCGTGCAGGCCGCGTTTTTGAATTCCAGTCTCGAAGCGGATGCGGCGCGTGAGGTGTACCGGCAGATCAATCGCGGCGAACTAAAGCTGCTGTATGTTTCGCCAGAACGGTTGATGACCGAAGGTTTCCTGAGTCTGCTGGAGCGTTTGGTTGAAGAGAACGGCATATCGCTGTTCGCCATCGACGAAGCGCACTGCGTCTCGCAATGGGGGCACGACTTCCGTCCGGAATACCGCGGGCTGACCGTGCTGCACGAGCGCTTCCCGGGCGTGCCGCGCATCGCGCTGACTGCCACCGCCGATGCGCCCACGCGCAGCGAGATCGTCGAGCGGCTCAGGCTGGAACAGGCGCGCCAGTTCGTCTCCAGCTTCGACCGTCCCAACATCCGCTACCGCGTCACGCTCAAGGACAATGCACGCCAGCAATTGCAGACCTTTCTTGAAACAGAACACCCCGACGATGCGGGTATCGTGTATTGCCTGTCGCGCAAGAAAGGAGAGGAGACCGCCGCCTGGCTGAAGGAACAGGGCTGGGATGCCTTGCCCTACCACGCCGGGCTGGATGCCGCGGTACGCAGCAAGAACCAGAAAAAATTCCTGCGCGAAGAAGGTGTGATCATGGTCGCCACCGTCGCCTTCGGCATGGGCATCGACAAGCCCAACGTGCGCTTTGTCGCACACCTCGATCTGCCCAAGAGCATGGAGGGGTACTATCAAGAAACGGGCCGCGCAGGCCGCGACGGCTTGCCCGCGAATGCGTGGATGGCCTACGGACTGGGCGATGTCGTCTCCATGCGCCAGATGCTGCTTTCCGGCGATGCGCCGGAAGAGCGCAAGCGCGTCGAACTGCAAAAGCTCGATGCGCTGCTCGGCTTCTGCGAATCCACCGCCTGCCGCCACCAGAGTCTCCTGCGCTACTTCGGCGAAGAACATCCCGGCGACTGCAATGAATGCGACAACTGCCTGTCGCCCGTGGACACCTGGGATGCCAGCAAAGCCGCGCAGATGGCGCTGTCCTGCGTCTATCGCACCGGGCAGCGTTTCGGTGTCGTGCACCTCATCGACGTATTGCTGGGTAAGGCTACACCCAAGGTAGAGCAGTTTAACCATCAGGCGCTTTCAGTTTTCGGCATCGGCAAGGAACTGGCGCAGCAGCAATGGAGCAGCGTCTACCGACAGCTCGTCGCCGCCGGATTCATCAACGTGGATATCGAAGGCTATGGCGGATTGAAGCTTACCGAAGCGGCGCGGCCGGTGTTGAAGGGAGAACAGGAAGTCTGGCTGCGCCGCGATGCCGAGCCCGCCAAGCGCAAATCCAGCAAGGCTGAACGCGGATCGCGCCTGCGCGAAGCTTTCGCTGGCGCCAATGACGACCCGTTGTGGCTTGCTCTCAAAGCCAAACGTACCGAACTCTCGCGCGAGCAGGGCGTGCCGCCCTACGTCATCTTCCACGACAGCACCCTGCTGGAGATACTCAACCGCAAACCGCAGACTCTGGACGAGATGGGGCAGATCAGCGGCGTGGGTCAAGCCAAACTGGCGAAGTATGGCGATGCATTCCTGCAGGTGGTGGAGGATGTGGCGAACGGCGGATGACCCTTCTTCGAGATTGAAGCCGCACGCCACTTAGGGCAAGATGTGGGCTCGGGATTTTTCGTATCAACCAACACAAGAGAACAGACATGGGCGCACAGTGGAAAGCCAGGCATAAAGAAGTTGCAGCGAACGCAAAGGGCAAGATTTTCGGCAAGCTCGCCAAGGAAATCATGGTCGCAGCCAAAGGCGGAGCCGACCCAGCATCCAACTCGCGCTTGCGCCTTGTGGTTGAACAGGCCAAGAAGGCCTCCATGCCCAAAGACACGCTGGATCGCGCCATCAAGAAGGGCGCAGGCCTGCTCGACGGCGGTGCGCAACTGGAGCGCCTCGTTTACGAAGGATTCGCCCCGCACCGCGTGCCCGTCATCGTCGAGTGTCTTTCCGACAACATTAACCGCACCAAATCCAGCATGAACGTGCTGTTCCGCAAAGGCCAGCTCGGCGCGGAAGGCTCCGTCTCCTGGGACTTCGACTATGTTGGCATGATCGAGGCGACGCCGAACTCAAAGGATGCCGACCCGGAAGTCGCCGCCATCGAAGCTGGCGCTCAAGACCTGGAATCCGCCGACGAAGGCGCGACCCTGTTTATCACCGACACCACCGACCTCGATGCCGTGTGCAAGGCGCTGCCGGCGCAAGGCTTCACCGTTGTTTCCGCCAAACTGGGCTATCGCCCTAAGAATCCGGTCACCATCGCCAACGAAGCCGAACTCGAAGAAGTGCAAGCCTTCCTCGAAGCCATCGACGAAGACGACGACGTGCAGAGCGTTTACGTCGGCCTGGCCTAAGCGGAGGCGAGTTGGATAAACACCGCATCATCATCGGCTGGTTGTACGAAGCCATGGCCATGCTGTTGGCCGTGTTCATCACCTTCGCCTGGCGGCGCGTCTTCAGCCCCGACGCGCCTCCCCACGAAGCAAACATCATCATCTACGCCATCGCCG
This sequence comes from Gallionellaceae bacterium, assembly GCA_003445795.1. Lineage (GTDB taxonomy): Bacteria > Pseudomonadota > Gammaproteobacteria > Burkholderiales > Gallionellaceae > Sideroxyarcus. The sequence continues at coordinate 19,327 of DMCN01000095.1, read as the reverse complement.
TCGCCGCATTGTTCTTCGCGCTTGGCCTCACCCTCATTCTCAACTACCGGCGTTCACACTGGATGTGTCTGCCGTTCTCGGTGGTCATCCTGATCTACTTCCCGGTGGGTACCGCGCTGGGCGGGTATTACATCTGGTATTTCTGGAAGTTCCTGTACAAGCGGAACGATAGCTAACGATCCGTGACTTTGCAGCACCAACATTAGGAGGTCGTCATGTATCTGTCGCCGAGGATGTTCGTCTGTTTGCTGTTCACCCTCACTGCATCAGTACAGGCCGGTGAATTGCGCAGCACGCTGCAAGACCAGCAAAGCGTCGCTGTCACCATCTATAACGAGAATCTCGCGCTGGTGAAAGACCAGCGCAAGGTGCAACTGGGCAGCGGGCAGAATGCGCTGGCCTTTCGCGATGTCAGCGCAGGCATGCGGCCGGAGACGGCGCTGTTGCGCAGTCTGACCAGCCCGGGCAAATTGTCCGTCATCGAGCAGAACTTCGATTTTGATCTGCTCACGCCGGGCAAGCTGCTGGAGAAATATGTCGGCAGAACCGTCAGTGTCGTCCGTACCAATCCCGCCAACGGAAACGACACGACCGAACAGGCGCTGGTGCTGTCGGCCAACGAGGGTGTGGTGTTGAAGATCGGCAACCGCATCGAGACGGGCATGCCGGGCCGCATCGTCTATTCCGATGTGCCGGACAATCTGCGCGACCGCCCGACGCTGGTGATGTCGCTCCACAACGGCGGCGCGGCACAGCAGGAGGTGGAGCTTTCCTATCTGACCGGCGGTTTGGCCTGGAAGGCCGATTACGTCGCCGAGCTGAATGCGGCTGATGACCGGCTCGATCTGTCCGGCTGGGTGACGCTGACCAACACCAGCGGCGCAACCTATCGCAATGCCAAGTTGCAATTGGTGGCGGGGGATGTGAATCAGGTGCAGGATGAGATGCGCTACGAGATGAGGCGAGACAAGGCAGTATTGGCCATGGCTGCTCCGGCATCGCAAATGGCTGAAGAGTCTCTGATGGAATACCACCTCTACACGCTGGATCGCCCCACCACGATTGCCGAGAACCAGACCAAGCAAGTCTCGCTGCTCACCGCCACAGGCATACCCGCGCGCAAGGAGCTGTTGCTGCGCGGGGCCAACTACTACTACCACAGCAGCTACGGCAACCTCGGCCAGAAGATGAAGGTGGCGGTGTTCGTCGAGTTCGACAACAAGGAAGCCAGCCATCTCGGCATGCCGCTGCCCAAGGGCGTGATTCGCGTGTACAAGAAAGACACGGCGGGCAATGCCCAGTTCGTCGGTGAGGACAGCATCGACCACACGCCGAAAAACGAGAAGGTGCGCATCAAGCTGGGCGAATCGTTCGATGTGACGGCGGATAAGAAACAGACCGATTTCAAGGCACTGCCCAATCCGGCCAAGGGGAACTCGATGTACGAGAGCGCGTTCGAGATCGTGCTGAAGAACGCGAAGAAAGAGGCCGTGGTGGTGAAAGTGCAGGAACCCATCCCGGGCGACTGGAAGATGCTCAGTGGCAGCCACAAGCACGAGAAGGCTGCCAGCAATACTGCGGTCTGGAATATCTCCGTTCCTGCGGAAGGCAGCGTGAAACTGAGTTATCGGGTGCAAGTGCGTTATTGATCGAGCGGGGGGGGGCGCGAGAAAATTGACCGGACTCATTCCTCCCCGTATATTCCGTCCCATGCAAACGCAACTCATCACCGCCAAATCCATCATCGCCAAGCGACTGTGGCTAGCCATGCTAGCCCACTGCCGCAGCGCGTCCCTGTTCTAACGCAAGTTTTTTTAACCGGGCAACTGCGGGTCTTCCGTAGTTGCTTGAGCCCCAGACCCGCACCAGTCCATCACTTGGGGTCTTAACATCATGGCAAGTCACACAGGCAGTACCTTCGTAAATCGGGATGTTCTTCTCGGCGTCGTCTTCGCGCTACTCGCGGCAGTCGGCTTTTCGGCCAAGGCGATCCTGGTGAAGCTGGCCTATCTCGATCATGTGGATGCGGTGACGCTGCTGGCCTTGCGCATGGTGTTCTCGGTGCCGTTCTTCATCGCTGTGGCGATTTGGGTGCAGCGTCGACATGCCGCGCCGCTCGACAGGCATGACCGTTTGCTCGTGCTGGGCTTGGGTTTGATCGGCTACTACTGTTCCAGCTTTCTCGATTTTCTCGGACTGCAATACATCTCCGCCGGGCTGGAGCGCCTGATCCTGTTCCTCTATCCGACCATGACGGTGATGCTCGCGGCGATACTCTACAAACGCGCTATCGGTCGCAAAGTCATCGCTGCGATGGCCTTGAGCTATGCGGGCATCGCATTGGTATTTTTGCATGACGTGGGAGCGAAGGAGGGGAGCATCGTGCTGGGTTCGGCGCTGGTGTTCGCCAGTACCTTGTCCTACTCGATCTATCTGGTGGGAGCCGGGCACGCCATCGCACGCATCGGTACGCTGCGTTTCACCGCCTATGCGATGGTGGTGGCGAGTGCTGCCAGCCTGTTGCAATTCCTGGTGATGCGTCCGCTGAGTGCGCTCGACTTGCCCTTGCGCGTGTACGAGCTTTCCATCGCGATGGCGATCTTCTCCACGGTGCTGCCGGTGTTCCTGCTGTCCTTCGCCATCCGCCGCATCGGCTCGGGCAGCGCCTCGCTCATCGGCACCGTCGGGCCGGTAAGCACCATCTACATGGCGTATGTGATTCTGGGCGAGAGCATCTCGCTGTTGCAGATCGCTGGTTCAGGGCTGGTGTTGAGCGGGGTGCTCATCATCAGCCTGAACAGCAAGAAGGAAGCGGGCTAGAGGTTGAACTGGAGCTGAATGAGGAAAGTGCGGCCCGGCAAGGGCAGGTCGGACATCGTATTGGGATTGCCGGGAATCGGTGTCGCACCCACTGACATATAGGTTGGCTCCCAAGCCTTGCGGTTGAACAGGTTATAGACCATGGCGTTCATTTCCCAGGCATCGGCAAACTTCTCGCGGCGCAGGGTCAAATCTACCAGCGTGTAATCGGGAACTTTTGCGCGGGTGTCGCCGGGCTCGCGCATACGCTCGGCAACATAATTGATCCTGGTGTTCAAGTGCCACAGCGGTGCAAAACGCCAATCGGCACGCGCGAACACGCGTCGGTGAGGTGCCATGCCAGAGTCCTGTCCGGTGATGGAGTCTCGGGAATGCTGCAAAGAATAACTGCCGGTGAGACGCAGATTGCCGGTGGCATCATAGGTCGATTCCAATTCCATGCCGCGCCCGGTCTGGTCGCCCGCATTACTGTATACGGCAGCCACCGGCAAAATGATATCGCGCATGCGGTAGCGGAAGAAGTTCAGGTTGTTTTGCAGATCGGAGCTGGTTTGCCAGGAAAATGCCAATTCGTCAGTGGTGATCTTTTCGGGTTTGATGGTCGGGCTACCCACGACGACGGGATTGTTGATGTTATACATCTCTGCAAAGGATGGTGCGCGGAATGCAGTTCCATGCATGACTTTGACAACCACGTTGTAGTCGGCATCCCATACCAGAGCGAGGCGTGGATTGGTGGTGCCGCCAAAATCGGAATAATCGTCGTGTCGCACACCGGCGGTCAGTGTCCAATCTTTGGCCAGACTCCACTCATCCTGTAGGAAGGCGTAGGTCACATTGCGTTTGTGCGGCAGCATATAGACCAGCGCAGGGTTGCCCGTCGCATCCACCAGACCGGGCAAGGGGGCACCGGTCGCATCGTAGTTTTTGGACTCGGTCACTTCATATACATCATCGACACGGTAGCCGGTACCGATACGCACGCGATGCTGCTCAAAGCCGCTGTAGAAAGCGGAGACGCTGGCATGCGCGTGCCGCTCGGAATGGCCGGGGCTGGCGATCATGCCGCCGGGGAAAGCACCGCCAAATGAGCCTGCGGGGAAGAGCGTGTACGCAGGATCGCCTTCTTCCTTGTTGTTGTAAAAACCGACAACGCCCGAGACATCCCAATTCTGTGCCCAGTTGGCTTGCTCATAGTTCAGGTCGAGATACAGTCTTGACGAGTGACCGCGGGAGTTCGGGTCGAGGCTCCCCGCCACACCCATTCCGACACCCAATTCACGCTTCTGATAACCCGCGCGAAAGCGCCATGCATCGCTGGACAGATCGGCGCGGGCATCGATCGCCTTGCGCGAGTTGCTCATCTCGCCCGGCGCCAGAGATGCACTGGAGCCGAGGCCTGTATCCCAGTTGGATTGGGCATCCCGCTCCACGACGCCTTTGTAGCCGTCAGTGTTGCCTGCGCGAAGATAGAAGGCGGTATCCAGCGTTCCCATCTTGCCGCCGTGTTGTACCCACGCATCGCGGGTATTGAAACTGCCGACACGCACGCCAGTTTCAGTTCCTTTGATATCAGCGGCGGTCTTGGTGATGACATTGATCACACCGGAGAAAGCATCTGCGCCGTAAAGAGCAGATCCGGGGCCGCGGATGATTTCGATACGCGCCACATTCTCCAGCGGCATGCCGCCCCAGATTTGGCCGCGATCACCCCAGAACACGTTCGTAATGGGGATGCCGTTCACCAGCATCAGGACTTGCGGGTTGTATTTGGTGGCAATGCCACGAAAGCCGTAGATCGGGTTCATGGCGACATGTACCATGGAGACATGCAATCCCGGCACGCTTTCCAGCGCCTGATCCAGATCGGTCGCCCCCATCGCTTCGATATCTCCGGACGTGATTACGGTGGAGACTGCGGGTGCGCGGGTGATGGATTGTTTGCTGCCGGTAGCGATACTGATGGTGGATTTGTCGCCGTAGGCTAATGCCAGATCTTCTTCTTCAAAGGATTCGGCGTTCGCCACACTGATCCACGCAATGGCAAGAAGGGCACTGAGTGTGCGATGGATCAATGATGGCATAGCGTGCTCCTCCTGTTGACCTGAGTTGCCAGTATGGTTTTATTTTGCTCGGCACTCATTATTTACTCTTGGCTACTTTGTCCAAGCTCGCCGGGATTCTCCCTCATACAGAATGTCAGCGCAAGGAATTGGATACAACGATCCTTCAGGGCGGTCAGAAGCCTCGATATAACAGGGCTGCATTCCCGCCAGAAAAGCCGGAAACAGGAACAAGTAATACTCGCGAGGCGAAAAACCGATGTCTGCGATCAGGGCGGCAACCAATCCCGCATAGTTCATTTTCATGCGCCAGCGCCCGCTGAACAGGGTTTCCTCGATAGATAAAGCCAATCGCAAATAAGGCCCTTGGTTCAATCCCAGACTTTGCGCGAGAGCTAGCATATGTTGATTGCGCTCATCTCCATTGATGAGCGGGCGACCGTATCCGGCGATACTGCGGTGAATATCGAGTTCCTGCCGGATGCATCCGGTCAAGTCGGCTCCCTCGTCAACCTGCTGGCGAGTGCGAATCAGAAAATCGATGGCTCGCATGTCGATCCCGCGTCCATAGATCGATGCTTCTGATACAGCCAGTGCAGCAGCGACCCCAAGATTGCCGGTACTGCGCGAACTCCCCGCCAGTGCCGCTACACGATTGTTCCACAAGCGGACATCCGGATAACTGGTGTATGTCCAGATCGAATGCATCAACCGCAACTGCTCCTTGGAAAAGCGCCGATTGGTGATGCCGAACACGTACAGTTCGACCCAGTCCATGTCCTTCAGGTCGGTATGCAGATCGTGACCGCGAAAGATCACATGGCTGCCGGGATAGAACGTTCCCATGCGGCTTTTGAGTACGCCGACGTTTTCCTGCAGCAGGTTCGGGCCTTTGGTTTGCTGGCTCATGCGGGCTCTCCCGTTGATTCGTTTTCAAGTTCCACGGTGCCGAAAGGGAAGTTTTTGTAGCCGAGCGGTCGTTGTTCCAGTGCATGTGCAGCAGCACCAGGCAAACGCAGTAGCAAGTGCAGCATCTCGCCCTGATCGGGAGTGAAGCCCAGATCGGCGAAGGCGGCAGCGGCGACGCCGGACAGGGCGAGCGGACAGTCGGCACTCTTTTCCAATGCCGAAAGATTTTGTTGCAACCAAGGCAGGTATTTGCCGCAGTCGAATCCTGCCAGGCAAGCCAGCGTCTGTTTCACCGAAGTGGCCGTACTGACACCATGTGGGTCGAAGCCGGGGGCGTGTTCGGATTTCGGCCAGATGCTGCCGGATGCCACGTCGGGTCGGGCATGGCGCTGGCGCCATGCATCGAGATCGGTGCCACACTCATCCCATCCTTCCATTGCCAGAAAGATCTCGTGCCCCCCGGCCAGTTGCCCTGCGCCGACCGCCAGCGCCGCCATGAGCGAGGAGGCGGCAGTCGAACCGCACACGCCGCCGCACATCGCGGCATGCACGGAAGCATCGCGCGGGCCGGGATTGGCCAGCGCGACCGCCAGGGCTTCCAGCAGATCGGCTTGAACTGCGCTGGGCGCTTCGTTGCGGAACAACAGGTAGAGCATCTCCACCCAGCGGGCATGCCCCAGCATCCCGCCGTACACATCGTATCCGCGGCAATAGGCAGCACGTGTGGCGAATGGGTTATCGGATTCCGCGTCTTCGTGCCAGATGCGGGTACGGATGGTGTGTGGTTTTTCTGTAGTACTCATACGGTTCCTTGATCAAAGCGCATTGGCTAATACGCGCATGCGCACGTTCATCGGTGGTATCTCTTCCGGGTCGATATGCACGTCCAGCAGGGTCGGTCCTTTGCGTGCGCACAAAGCGGCGATGTCCAGCCCGGCGATATCTTCCGGTGAGCGGATGGTGACGGCCTCCGCGCCCAGTGCGCGGGCCAGCATGGCGAAGTCGGTGGGCGGCAGTTCGCAGCCCACCTGTTCGGCACCGGCCAGCCGTTGGCCGTGCTTGACCATGCCCAATGACTGGTCGTTGAGTACCACGAAGAGGATGGTCAGTTTCTCGGCGACGGCGACGGAGATTTCCTGACCGTTCATCAGCATGCTGCCATCGCCGGTGATGCACACCACGGGGGCGGTCGGATTCGCCGCTGCGGTGCCGATCGCCCCGCCGATGGCCCAGCCCATGGCGGCGAAGTTCATGGTGACGCGCAGCCAGCCGCCATCGGTCTTGCGTTGCCCCTGCGTTATCTTGCGACCGCCGCCGCCGAGACGGCGTTCGCTGTAACGCCGGTCGCCGACGGGATGCAGGTAATGCACCGACCAAGCAACGCTGTTGCCGGTGTCGGCGAGGAAGCGCGTGTTGGGGGGGAGGCGGGTGCCGAGTTCGCGCATCAGGCGTTGCGGGGTGAGCGGGGTCGCTTCGCTGTCGAATTTCCCGGGCGCGGCCAGCATGTGCAGCGGGTCCCATTCGTTGCCCTCTGCTTTGCGCGATGCGCGCCGTCGGTGGTGTTCGGTATTGTCATTGCTGCGCTGGTTGTGCAGGCGTTCGATCATGCGATCGAACACCGACAGGATGCGTCCGCGCACATGTAGCCGTGCCATCGGCGTGCGTGACAGGTGTTCTTCGGATTCGTCGATGTGTGCCAGCCGTTCGTTGAGCAGGCTTTCGCACCAGCCGCCGCTGTTCCACTCGCCCATGCTGGTGCCGATCGCCAGGATCAGATCCACGGATTGGTCGCGCAACGCGGTCTCTGCCGAGGCATGGCCGCCGAAGCCAAAGACGCCGCGAAACAGCGGATGGCGCGGGTTGACCAACCCTTTGCCGTCCGGGGTAGTGACGAAAGTGGCGCCCTTCATGGCGGCGAACTGGAGTATCGAGCCGATGGCCTCACCGCAGCCGCTACCGACCAGCATGACGATATTGCCGGACTGGTCGATCAACTCGCACAGGTTATCGATCGCGCTGTTGTCCACCAGCGAGGATGGCGCCAGCAGGGTGCGCAGATCATATGAGGGCGCGGCAGCCGGGCTGGAACTGCGGAAGACATCGACCGGAAAGCTCAGATGCGACGGTCCCTTGGGGGCGCGTACGGCGCGCTGCAGGGCGGAGATGAGCTTGGCTTCGATCTGTTTTGGATGCGACACCAGCGAGTTATAGCGCGTGCAGTGGCGGAGCATGCTCAGCGTGTTGATCCCCGTGCAACTGGATTCCTGCAGCGGGTTCTTGCCGAAGGAGGGCAGCGCGGGTTGTCCGGTAATCACCAGCATGGGGATGTTGTTGTCGTAGGCGCAGGCGACGCCGGTGATGAGGTTGGTGGCACCGGGGCCGGAGGTGGAGCAACAGACGCCGACCTTGCCGGTTTCGCGCGCATAGCCATCGGCCATGAAGGCGGCCCCGGCTTCGTGGCGGGCCAGGATGTGGCGAATGCCTCCTCTGCGTTCGCTTCTGGCGAGGGCATTGTATAAAGGCTCGATGGCGCCGCCGGGGATGCCGAACACATATTCGATGCCCAATTGTTCAAGGTAGGCGACCAGCAGGTCGGCGACCTCATAAGGTTTGGCGCAAATGACGGGTGATGCTTCGGTTTCTGAATCGGTGTTGCTTGGGACTAGCGACGATTTGACGCCCATGATGAAGTTCCCTCCTGGCGGCGTGAACCGCCTCGTTATTTTTTATTACCGATGGAAGTCGGGATCACTGTCTGTGCCGATAATTCGTTCGAAAATGCTTGGCCCATATCCGACAATCCAACTCACATTTTTACCCATGTAAGCTGTAGGGGCAGTGTAAAGCCTGATATTATTGGACGCAAGTAAAGAGGCTACGAATGGCGGGCAGGGGATTAACCCGATGTTTCAGTGCGAGAAACTGGTCTTTATCGCAATGTGACAGATGCCGGATAGTCCAAATTCTCAGGAGGATGCATGTCTGCGGCAGCGAATAAATCGGAATGCGCCGGGCAATATTTGCACTTGCATGGTCGTGCCTGTTTGAACGACACTCCGCGCAACCGATCATGAGCATGCATTCCACATTTTCGCTTTGCTGTAGCGGAACATCCAGTTCACGTCGTGTCGGCGCATGGGCCGCTTTGTCCATTCTGCTGCTGACCGCCACGCCCGACTCATGGGCGAATTCCAGAGACACAGAAGCATTTCCGCACAAGAACACATCCTGGACAGAGGACTATTCCGGCGTGATCAGTGCGATCGAGTCGTCGCAGGATGTGGTGGTATTCCCAATCCATGTCGCCGGGACCGGTACGGTCTCGATCAACAGAATGCTGGCCAACAAAGTCGCGCAGGCGGCCAGTGTGGGCGGCATCGCGGTGATCTACCCGGATATCGGCGAACCTTACCGCAGCGTGTTCACGCAGATCATCGACGGTATCGAAGACAGGGCCAAAGGGAGGGTCGCCAATTTCGCCGTCGGACCGAACGTTAATGTCGGCGAACTGAATAATTCCCTGCGTCGCCAGGACACCAAAGTCGTGATCGCATTGGGGCGGCAGGGCATGAAGGTCGCCAACTCGCTGGATAGCAATATCGGTGTGGTCGTCGGCGGTGTGCTGTCGGCGGCGGAAGACGGTGCCCGGGTATTGCAGGTGAACAGTCTGTCTCCCGATCCCGCTTTGCTGTTCTCGCGCCTGAAGAAGATGATGCCCAACACCAGGCGGATTTTCACCGTGTACGACCCGCGCCAGAACGAATGGCTGATCCAGTTGGCGAAAGAAGGGGCTGCCGTGCACGGTGTGGAGTTGGTAACCTATCCGGTGCAGGATCTGCGTTCTGCCATGCGTGCCTATCAGGAGATCATCGCCAAAGCTGACAACAGGCAAGATGCATTGTGGTTGCCGCAGGATTCCACCGCGGTCGAGGAAAGCACCGTGCTGCCTTTCGTTTTGCAGGAGTCGTGGAACAACAATCTGGCGGTGTTCTCCAGCAGTTTCGGTCACGTGAAGCGCGGCGTGCTGTTCTCGCTCTATCCCGATAACGTCGAGTTGGGCCGTCACCTAGCCGGGGACGCGCTCGGTTTGCTGGCTTCCGGCAACAGGGATACTTCTGCTCTCGTTCCGCTGCGCGAAGTGCTGATGGCGGTCAACCTGCGCACCGCCAAGCACCTTGGTCTGAACACGGCCCGGATACAGAGTTTCGACATGGCCTTTCCGGAACAATAGGCGCGCCGGATATGAAAAACTCATTGAAGGCCTTCTTCGGGAAATACAGCTTCCAGCGCCAACTGGGTTTTGCGGTCGCGCTGGGCATCATCTTCCTGGCATTGTCTTCTTCCATCGCCGGTTCCTGGCAGGTGAACGAACGCGTGCGTCACAACCTGATCGAGCAGGGCCAGCGCATCACCGAGAATCTGGCGCGCCAGAGCGCGCTGGCGCTGGTCTACTCTTCTGCCGACAATGCCGCCGAAGCGGTGCGCGCGACCATGGCGTTCCCCGGTGTGATCGGGGTCGAGATCCGACACACCAACGGCCATGTGTTGCTGGCGCAGGGCGATATCGATTCCAGCCGGATGGTCGCGCAGTCCGATCAGACAGACGGATTGCAGGCTGCGGCCATGCTCGACGCCGAAAGCAGCAAGGCCTGGCACTTTGCCGCGCCCGTGTATTCGCAACCCGCGGCAGAGTCGCCGTTCGACGAACCGGCTGTGCCGGAACTGCTGGGCAAAGTCTCCGTGGTGATGAGCAAGGCTGCATTGGCGCGCACCACCTCCGACATCTTCCTTACCAATCTGGCCACCTCGGTCTCCTTCGCACTGGTATTCCTGCTGCTGATCCGCTACCTCACCCGCAGCATGGCGCGACCGCTCAACCAGTTGTCGGCCAGTATGGAACGTGCCCAGCTGGGTGAATCGCAAGTGCGCGCCGAACCGGGGGGGCCCAAGGACATCGCCGAGATGGCGCATGCCTTCAACGACATGATGGTTGTGCAGGAAGAGCGCGAAGCGGCATTGCGTGTCGCCGCCATCGCTTTCGAGACCGAAGAGGGCATGATGGTGACCGACGAGAACTCGGTGATCATCCGGGTCAACCACGCGTTCACCCGGATAACCGGATACAGCGTCGAGGACGCACTCGGCTCGAAACCCTCCATGCTCAGTTCGGATCGGCAGGACCACGAGTTCTATGAACGCATGTGGGAGCGGCTGCGCAAAAACAACAGCTGGCAGGGCGAGATATGGAACCGGCGCAAGAACGGGGAGGTGTATCCGGAGTGGCTGACCATCACCGCTGTCATCGGCAAGGACGGGGATGTCACCAACTACGTCGGCACCTTCGTCGACTTCACCGAGCGCAAGAAAGCAGAAAACGAGATCCATCTCCTGGCGTATTACGATCCGCTCAGTCAACTGCCCAACCGGCGCATGCTACTGGATCGCCTGCGTCAGGCGGTCTCGACCAGTGTGCGCAATCATACCGGCGGAGCGTTGCTGTTCATCGATCTGGACAATTTCAAGACGCTCAACGACACCAAGGGCCACGGCATCGGCGACCTGTTGCTGATTGAGGTCTCCAAGCGCTTGCAGGGCTGTGTCCGTGACGGTGACACGCTGGCGCGCTTCGGCGGCGACGAGTTCGTGCTGTTGCTGGAGGGATTGAGCGCGGACAGGGCACATGCCGCTGTGCAGGCCAGAGCGGTCGGGGAAAAAGTGCTCGAAGCGCTGAGCCAGCCCTACCAGCTCGATGGGAATGAATTTCACAGTTCGTCCAGCATGGGCATCACCCTGTTCATCGATTACAAAGAGAAACTCGACGAACTGCTCAAACAGGCAGACACGGCCATGTATGAGGCCAAGAAATCGGGACGCAACACGCTGCGTTTCTTCGACCCCGTGATGCAGGAAGAACTGGAGGCGCGCGCGCAACTTGAGGTCGGGCTGCGCGAGGCCCTGCGCAAGCAGGAGTTCAGGCTTTACTACCAGATGCAGGTCAACAATGCCGGCTGCATCCTGGGGGCGGAAGTGTTGCTGCGCTGGATACATCCTGAGCGGGGCCTGATCCCGCCGATGCAGTTTATCCCGCTGGCGGAAGAGACCGGACTCATTCTGCCGATCGGCACTTGGGTGCTGGAAAGTGCCTGCCAGCAACTCAAGCAGTGGGAATCACAAGCTCATACCTGCGAGCTGCAACTTTCGGTGAACGTCAGCGGGCGGCAGTTCCGTCAGGCCGACTTCGTGGAGCAAGTGAGCGAGATCATCACGCGAACCGCAATCGATCCTTTGCGGCTTAAGCTGGAGCTGACCGAGAGTATCGTGTTGGAAGACGTTGCCGACACCATCGCCAAGATGCAGGCGCTCAGGCAGATCGGCGTGACTTTCTCGATGGACGATTTCGGGACGGGTTATTCGTCGCTGTCCTATCTGACCCAGTTGCCGCTGAACCAGCTCAAGATCGACCAGTCGTTCGTGCACCACATCGGCACCAAGGCGTCCGATTCGACCATCATCCAGACCATCATCGGCATGGCCAACAATCTGGGTATGGAAGTTATCGCCGAAGGCGTGGAGACGCAGGAACAGTGCGACTTCCTGGAAGCGAACGGTTGTGTGCTCTATCAGGGATACCTGTTCGGCAAACCGGTCCCGCTGGATGAGTTCTCCGCGTTATTGTGTGCGGAGTAGCGCTTGCCCCCGCAACTGTTTGATCGCATGTATCGTCACCTCCGGCTTCCTGTCGAGCGAACATGAACAGATACTTCATCCTGTATGCGGTCCTGCTGGCTGCTTCTGCGCAAGCTGAAACTGAACCCCGCTGCGGCAGGGATGCCTTCGGCAACACGGTCTGCATGGACAAGGACGGGGTACTCAGCATCGCGCCGCGGACTGCGGCGAAGGACAGGAACAAGGAGGGTGCCGCATCGGCTGTCGCGGCAGACGGAGTCGAGAGTGAGGACGAGGAGCTGGGAACGCGCCCGCGTTGCAGCGTGGATCCTTTCGGCAATACCGTGTGCCGCTAGCTCTTTAGGGATTGCCGAAAAAATCCGCTGTTACTTGCCAGCCGTGCGCTCAGCCGCCTGCACGGTGTTCGCCACCAGCATGGTGATGGTCATCGGGCCGACACCGCCGGGAACGGGGGTGATCCAGCCGGCCACTTCTTTTGCCGAATCGAAATCCACATCGCCGCATAACTTGCCGTTGTCCATACGGTTGATGCCCACGTCGATGACGGCGGCGCCGGGCTTGATCATGTCGCCGGTGATCATTTTCGGTTTGCCGGTGGCGACGACCAGGATGTCGGCTTCGCGCGTGTGGCTGGCGAGGTCTTTGGTCCGGGAGGTGCAGATGGTGACAGTGGCGTTGTGCTGCAAAAGCAACAGCGCCATCGGCTTGCCGACGATGTTGCTGCGTCCGACCACCACCGCATGTTTTCCCTCGATCTCGACGCCGCTCTTTTGCAGCAGCACCAGCGAACCGTAAGGCGTGCAGGGTGCGAAGCGCATATTGCCGGTGACCAGCGCGCCGACGTTCATCGGATGGAAACCGTCCACGTCCTTGTCCGGGCTGATGGCATTGAGGATCTTGTCGCTGTTGATGTGCTTGGGTACGGGCAACTGAACCAGCAGGCCGTGTATCTTCGGATCGGCGTTCAATGCCGCGATCTTCGCCAGCAGCGTCGCCTCGCTGGTATCGGCGGGGAGTTCGATGTGCTTGGAATACAGGCCCAGTTCGGCGCAGGCCTTCACCTTGTTGGCGACGTAGACCTTGGAGGCCGGGTCTTCGCCGACGATGATGACCGCCAGGCCGGGAGTGATGCCGCGCGCTTTCAACGCATCGGCGCGCACTTTCCATTCGGCGCGAACTTCCTGTGCGATGGTCTTGCCGTCAATGATGCGTGCGGTCATCTGCGTTCTCCCGTGATTTAGAACTCTGGCTTGTCAGTGGCGTTCTGGTAGTTGGCAACGCCTTCCATGATCTCTTTGCGTGCCGATTCCACGTCTTCCCAGCCGCCGATCTTGACCCACTTGTTGGGTTCCAGATCTTTGTAGTGGGCGAAGAAGTGTTCGATCTGCTTCAGGGTGATCTCGGGCAATTGCGTGTAGTCCTTCAGGCCGCGATACAGCGTGGAGAGTTTGTCCACTGGCACAGCCAGCACTTTGGCGTCGAAACCGGATTCGTCTTCCATCTTCAGCACGCACAATGGGCGGCAGCGCACCACGACGCCGCTGTTCAGCGGAACGGGGGTGATGACAAGCACGTCGACGGGATCGCCGTCGTCGGACAGGGTGTGCGGGATGTAACCGTAGTTGCAGGGGTAGTGCATCGCGGTGTTCATGAAACGGTCCACGAAGATGGCACCGGATTCCTTGTCCACTTCGTACTTCACTGGCTCGCCGTGCATCGGGATCTCAATGATGACGTTGAAGTCGTTGGGAAGGTCTTTGCCAGAGGGGACTTTGTTCAAACTCATGATGCGACGCCTTTTTTGTGAAAATTGAAAGGTGCGCATTGTATCACCGGGCGGCGGTCTGCCAAAGGCCGCCCCCGGTGCCGTCAAGAATTAATAATCGGTATAACCTTTCTCGCCGGGGGTGTAGAAGGTGCTGAAGTCAGGTGCGGTCAGTATCGTGCCGTTCTTCAGTTTCTGCACCAGATCGGGGTTGGAAATGAAGGGGCGGCCGAATGCCACCAGATCGCCCTTCTGTGCGTCGAGGTCGGCGTTGGCACGCGCCGCATCGTAGCCGCCGGAGAGGATGTACTTGCCCTTGAAATTGACACGTATCTTGGCTTTCAGTTCGGGGCTGACTTCCGGTGCACCCATTGAGCTGTGATCGACGATGTGGATATACACTAGGCCGAGTTCGTTCATGGCCTCGACCAGCTTCAAGTACATCACGTCCATCTTGGCGTCGGGGGCGGTTCCGTTGAACGCTCCGTAGGGTGAGATGCGCATGCCGACGCGGTCCGCACCGATCGCGGCGACTGAAGCCCTGGCCACTTCCACGGCGAAGCGGATGCGGTTCTCCACACTGCCGCCCCATTTGTCGGTGCGCTGGTTGGTCGCGGTATTCAGGAACTGATCGATCAGGTAGCCGTTCGCACCGTGCAGTTCGACACCGTCAAAACCGGCTTCGATGGCGCGTTTGGAGGCGTTCGCGTATTCGGCGATAGCTGTGGCGATATCGGACTCGCTCATCTCGGCGGGTGCCGGGTGCGGTTGCATGCCGTTGCTGTCAGTCCACATCTCGCCCGGAGCCACGACTGCCGAAGGTGCAACGATCTTTGCCTCAGCCGCCAGGTTGGCGGGATGGCCGATGCGTCCGGTGTGCATCAGCTGCACGAAGATTTTGCCGCCAGCCGCATGCACGCCATCGGTCACGCGCTTCCAGCCTTGCACTTGCGCATCGGAGAACATGCCCGGGATGCGGGCATAACCCAAACCGTTGGGGGAAGGTGATGTTCCCTCGGTGATGATGAGACCGGCATCGGCGCGCTGTTGGTAATACTTCTCCATCAGTTCGTTCGGCACATTGCCGGTGGCGCGCGAGCGAGTCAACGGTGCCATGACGATGCGGTTTTTCAGTTGCAGCTTGCCGAGCGTGGTTGGGGTGAACAGGGTGTTACTCATATCGTGCTCCTTGGGTGCGTCTTAACAAAAATCAAATATACCGACTGCTCCTTCCCCCATGGGGGGAAAGGAATATGTCGTTTACTGCTTGATTGCCTCGACCGGGATGGTCAGCGTCACTTCGTCGCCGACATAAGGCACGTTTTTGGACATGTTGAAATCGGAACGTTTGACCTTGGCGGTGGCGGTGACGCCGCATGCTTCTTTCTTCACCATCGGATGTGGCATGCACAGGAAGGAATTGATCGTGAGCGTGACCGGCTTGCTGATGTCCTTGATGGTCAAAACGCCTTCCACTGCAGCTACCTTGTCACCGTCGAATTTAACCTTGCTCGATTTGTAGGTGATGGTGGGGAACATCTCGGTGTCGAAGAAATCGGCCGCCTGGATATGCTCATTGAACAGTGCCGATCCGGTGTTGACCGATTTGGCGTCGATGGTCACGTCGATGGCGCCAGTCTTCTTGGCACGGTCCAGCGTGATGGAGCCGGAAACCTTGTCGAAGCGGCTGAGTTGCAGCGAGTAGCCGAAGTGGCTGTACTCGAAGCGCGGCATGCTGTGCGACGGTTCGATCATGTAGGTCTCCGGCGCGGCAAATGCTGCGGTGGAGAGGAAAGCGGCGATCAGGGTGGCGATGGTTCTCTTCATGGTGTTCTCCTTGGTGGTTGGGGCGGCTTACTTCTTGTTCGGTGCTGCGGTTACGACTAAATGGAACTTGATCTGTATCTCGTTGGCGACGGTATCTACATCGCTCCATGCGCCTTCGCCGATGGCATAGTCAAGGCGCTTGATGGTGAGGATGCCGTCGAACCGGCCTTTATTGCCTGCGGACTGGAAGGTGACCGGCGCTTTCACTTCCAGTGTGCGCCCCTTGATGCTGAGCTTGCCGCTGGCTTCATAGCGGTTGCCGCCCAGCGCCTTGAGGCCGGTGGAGACGAAACTGGCTGTGGGGATCGCTTTCGCGTTGAACCACTGCTTGCCGACCACTTCTTCGTTGCCTTCTGTGGAACCGGTGTCGATGCTGGCAACGTCAATGTCGATCTTTGCCTGAGCCTTGTCGATTTTGGCCGGGTCGAAGCTGAGCTGCGCCGCGAACTTGTTGAACTTGCCATCCAGTGCCACGCCCATCTGCTTGTAGCCGAAGATCACGCTGCTTTCGCCGGTCAGCACCTGGTTGAATCCAACAGCGGAAGCCATGCCGTAAGCCAGCATGAACAGGATGAAGAGGAATAGGCGTGTAGTCATACGATGCATCATGTTCTCCTTGTCGGTTTCAGGCGAAGCGGCCGTTGCGGTAATCATCCAGCGCCTGGTGGATCTCTTCCTGTGTGTTCATCACGAAGGGGCCGTATTGCACGATGGGTTCATCGAGTGGCTTGCCCGCGACCAGGATCAGGCGCGAGTCTTCTGATGCGGTCAGCGCCAGGCCGTCCGCGCCGGGCGTGTTGCCGAGGATGCCCATGCGCTGCGCAGCCACCTGTGTGTCGCCGACCTGCACTGTGCCGCGATACACATAGATGAAGGCGTTGTGCGTGGCGGGTAGGGCGGTGGCGAAGTTCGCGTCCGCAGGCAGGTGGATGTCGAGATAGACCGGTTCAGTGGTCTCGCGCGTCATAGCACCTTGCACTCCGTTGCTGCTGCCCGCGATCACGCGCACGGTCGCTCCGTTTGCTGTGCTGTATTCGGGAATCTCGGTGGTCGGAAAATCCTTGTACCAGGGCGCGGCCATCTTGTTGGCTGCGGGCAGGTTGAGCCAGAGCTGGAAGCCTTCCATGACACCGTTTTCCTGTTCCGGCATTTCGGAGTGGATGGCGCCGCGACCGGCGATCATCCACTGCATGCCGCCGTTCTCCAGCAGGCCTTCATGCCCAGCGCTGTCACGGTGGCGCATGCGCCCGTGCAACATATAGGTGATGGTTTCGAAACCGCGGTGCGGATGGTCGGGGAAGCCGGCGATGTATTCGTCGGGATCGTCGCTGCCGAAAGCGTCCAGCATCAGGAAGGGATCGAGGCGGCGCTGCAGCTTCCCGGTCAGCACGCGGGTGAGGCTCACGCCCGCGCCGTCCGAGGTCGCAACGCCTTCGACGAGACGCTCGATGCCGCGCGATTGCTGTAGTGTTGCTGAGGTTGCCGTGTTCATGGCGATTCCTTGGTTGACTAAAGTGCTTGCATATTATGAGTTCCATGAACGTAGATAAAGATGGTTATGTGGGATAGACTGTCCCAAAATTGGGATAATAATAATCATGGAACAAAAGAACATCTCTGCCGACGACATGATTCTGTTCGCGACCATCGCGGAACAGGCCAGTCTGGTGCGCGCCGCCGAACAGCTGGGCATGCCCAAGGCCACCGTCTCGCGCCGTCTCGGTAATCTGGAAGAACTGCTGGGACAGCGGCTGCTGATCCGCACCACGCGCCGACTGACGCTGACCGAGTTCGGGCAGGAGTTCCTCGACCACAGCCGCCGCGTGGCGGAAGAGGTAGCGACGGTGCAAGACTTCGTACGCAGCCAGGATGTGCAGCCGCGCGGCAAGCTGCGCGTTTCGATGCCGGAGGACTATGCGCGGCGCAGCCTGTCGCGCGCGCTGGCTACCTTCAGCGAAGCCTATCCCGAAGTGGAGCTGGAACTGGACCTGAGCTCACGCCTGGTCGATCTGATCGGTGAACGCTTCGATCTCGCCATCCGCATGGGCGTACTGGCCAACGATTCCACACTGGTCGCGCGCAAGCTGGACGAGCAGCACCTCGGCCTGTATGCCAGCCCGATCTATCTGGCGCTGCATCCCGCGCCGCAACAACCCGACGAGCTTCAGCAGCATGTCGCGTTGCGCATGATCTCTGACCTTGGTCAGCCGCAGCCCTGGCGTCTGCTGCGGGGCAAGGAAGTCTGGGAGGGGGTGCCGCCGGGACGCATGGCGCTGAATTCGATCAGCGTGATTCAACAGTTGTTGCTGGATGGGGCG
This sequence comes from Gallionellaceae bacterium, assembly GCA_003445795.1. GTDB lineage: Bacteria > Pseudomonadota > Gammaproteobacteria > Burkholderiales > Gallionellaceae > Sideroxyarcus. The sequence continues at coordinate 938 of DMCN01000095.1, read as the reverse complement.
GGCATAGCCATGTTGCCCGTGCCTTTCGCGGAAGAAGATGTGCGCGATAAGCGGCTGGTGCGCGTGCTGCCGGAATGGTGCTTTCCTTCGGTCACAGCCTGGGCGGTGATGCCGATGCGCCGCTTCCTGCCGGCCAAGACGCGCGCCTTTGTCGCACATCTGGAGAGTTTTTTGGCACGGGGATAGCTGTTCCGCGCACGTAATAAATATTCCAAATGTATACAGACTGTTAAGGCTGTAACATCAGAGCTTGCCGCTTCGAAAATAAATTAAAGTTCACAGAAAATCTGACGATAAAACTAGGGATTGGTTGATTCGCTGTAGTGTCAGTATTTCCACGTTTATTCGGAGGAAAGATCATGGGCTCGATCAATAAATTCAGAAATTCAAGCTACTTGCTGAAAGTGCCTGTCATAAAGGCCGGTGAGTCGCACTGTGCAGACATTGGCGAGCAGAAAACGTCCAGCCAGGTGAAACCCAGTTCCGAGGAAGTCTACATCACGAGTTGTCGTCCAACCCGCTTGTCCATGGAGTTGATCGCTCAAATACGGGCGAAAGATCACGAATAAATTGCCGAACGAAAAACAGCAGTGCAAATAAAAAAGGCCGACGTTACGTCGGCCTTTTTTGTTTCCTGTTGCGCTGCGATATTTACAGCAACGGCACAATCATCAGAGCAACGATGTTGATGATCTTGATCAGCGGGTTCACCGCNNGCGACGAAGATGCCGGTGATGATGGTGCCGACCAGCACGCCGCCCAAGGCTTGCGCGCCGAGGGTCAGGCCTACGATCACGGGGACAGCAACCGGCAGCAACGACGGGATGATCATTTCCTTGATCGCAGCTTTGGTCAGCATGTCCACGCAAGTGCCGTATTCCGGTTTGCCGGTGCCTTCCATGATGCCGGGAATCTCCTTGAACTGGCGGCGCACTTCG
>DMCN01000032.1 GCA_003445795.1 Gallionellaceae bacterium | reverse complement strand
CGAGGCTTTCCCCTTCAGCGGCGGTTACGCCACCGCCCGGCTGGAAGAAAGATACGGCTTCATCAGCCGCGAGACTCTGACGCTGAAATTCCGGGACTATATCTCCATCGGCCCGTACAGCGAGGGGCTGGCCCACGCCCAGAGCATGGACGAGGGGGGCCGCTGCGGTTACATAGACCAGGAAGGCGAAACCGTCATCGCGCCGCTGTTCGCCATGTGCGCCTCCTTCGAGGGCGGCCTGGCGCCGGTGCTGAAGGATTTTAAAGGCGGCTGGGGCTACATAGACAGGACCGGCAAGATCGTTGTGGATTTCAAATATGAGCAGGCCTCCGGCTTTCATGCCGGCCTCGCCAAGGTCACGCGCGAAGGGCACTCCTTCTATATAGACGCCAAAGGCTTCGAATACAAAAAATAACCAGCCGCGGCGCGCGGCTGGGCAAAAAGAAAGGGCCCCCGAGAAACCCACTGAGAGGGGCCGGGGGCCCATTCATAGTATAGCAGACCCCCGACGAGTGTCAAGACCCAAAAAAGTCCTACTTAAATTCCGAAATAGACAGCGTTGGGGTTGTGGAAGACGATGGCGGAAACGGAGGCTTCCGGATCCATCATGAAGCCGTCGGTCAGCTTTATCCCGGCGTCGGGCGCGGGCCGGAGCAGTTCGAAAAGCCCGCCCTGGTTGGCCAGGTCCGGCGCCACCGGGTAGCCGAAAGAATAGCGCTTGCCGCGGTACTTGCTGCGCAGCAGCGGCACGGCGGGCTTCTCCTCGGCGATGCCCCACTCCCGCCTGATGCGGTAATGCACCACGTCGGCGGCGGCCTCGGCCAGCGTCAGGGCCAGCGCCTCTATCATATAGGAGCGCACGTAATTGCCGGCCTCCCGCTCCCGGCGCGACAGGGCCAGCACGCCCTCGCCGCAGGTGACGGCCAGGAGGGCCGCGTAATCCCGTTTCCCCCCCGCCTCCGGCGCGGCGAAATCGGCCAGGCAGAGCCGCTCGCCGGCGGCCTGGCGGGGAAAACTAAAAACCACCGGCTTCCCGCCGCCGGGCGGGTAAAAGTTTATGGCGTCGCCGGCGCTGTTGACCGGGAAGAACCGGTACACGCCCCGCGGCTTTATAAGTTTCTTTTCGATTATCTCCGCGCGCAGGGCGGCCAGCAGCTTCGCGGCCTCCAGCCTTTTTTCCTCCTGGCTTTTTTTCAGGCCGAGGAAGCGCAGGTTGAAGAGCCCCTCGTCCATGTTCTCGAAGAGTTCCGGCAGGCCCGGCTCCAGGTAATGCCGCTCCAGGTCCGAAGGTACCGGGATATCCGCGGGGTAGAGGCTTCCGGGCATCAGGCGGCGCTCACCTTTTGCAGGGCGTAATTGAGGCCTTCCATGGCGTCCTTGGCGTAGAACACGGGGCCTTTGTAATTGGGCACGATGTTGGTCTCAGTGAACTTGGGCGTCAGCGCGGCCCCGCCCACCAACAGCGGGCAGGCGAGCCCGGCTTTGGCCAGTTCGCGCGCGGTCACGGTCATCTGCTCGCAGGAGCGCACCAGCAGGCCCGAGAGACCGATGAAATCCGGGCGCGAGGCGGCCGCGGCCTTGGCGATATCCTCGGGCGGCACCTTGACGCCCAGGTCCTCCACCTCGAAGCCGTTGCTCTCGAAGATGATGCCCACCAGGTTCTTGCCGATGTCGTGCACGTCGCCCTTCACGGTCGCCATCACGATCTTGCCCTTGGTGCTGGTGTCGCCCGAGCGCAGTTTCTCGGCTTCGATGTAGGGGATGAGGTGGGCCACAGCCTGTTTCATCACGCGCGCCGATTTCACCACTTGTGGCAGGAACATCTTGCCCGCGCCGAACAGGTCGCCGACGAAGTTCATGCCGGTCATCAGCGGGCCTTCGATTACTTCGACCGGGAACTTGGCTTGCAACCTTGCTTCCTCGGTGTCTTCGACTATATAAGTAGTGATGCCGCGCACCAGTGCGTGGGTCAGGCGTTCCTGCACCGTGCCTTTGCGCCATTCCAGGTCTTCGACCTGCTCTTTGCCTCCGCCCTTGACGGACTCGGCCATCTTGACCAGTTTCTCGCCCGCGTCGGGATGGCGGTTGAGCACCACGTCTTCCACCGCGTCGCGCAGGTCTTTGGGAATCTCTTCGTACACGCCGAGCTGCCCGGCGTTGACGATGCCCATGTTCATGCCGGCCTTGATGGCGTGGTACAGGAATACGGTGTGGATGGCTTCGCGCACCGGCTCATTGCCGCGGAAGCTGAACGACACGTTGGACACGCCGCCGCTGACTTTGGCGTAGGGCAGGTTCTTCCTGATCCATGCGGTGGCGTTGATGAAGTCCACCGCGTAGTTGTTGTGCTCTTCGATGCCGGTCGCGATGGCGAAGATGTTCGGGTCGAAGATGATGTCTTCGGGCGGGAAGCCGACCTTATCCACCAAAATGTCGTAGCTGCGTTTGCAGATGTCGATCTTGCGTTTATAGGTGTCAGCCTGGCCTGCCTCGTCGAACGCCATCACCACGGCGGCGGCGCCGTATTGGCGCACCAGCTTGGCGTACTTGATGAAGTTCTCTTCGCCCTCTTTCAGCGAAATGGAGTTGACGATGGACTTGCCCTGCACGCACTTCAGCCCGGCCTCGATGATGCTCCACTTGGAGGAGTCGATCATCAGCGGCACTTTGGAGATGTCCGGCTCGGAAGCGATCAGGTGCAGGAACTTCACCATCGCGGCTTCGCCGTCGAGCATGGCTTCGTCCATGTTGATGTCGATCACCTGCGCGCCGGTCTCGACTTGCTGCTTGGCGACTTCCAGCGCTTCGTCGTATTTACCTTCCAGCACGAGGCGCTTGAATTTGGCCGAGCCGGTGACGTTGGCGCGCTCGCCGACGTTGACGAACAGCGAACTGTCGCCGATGTTGAACGGCTCCAGACCGGACAGGCGGCATTCAACCGGGTTCTGCGGGATCTTGCGCGGCGGCATGTCTTTGACGACATCGGCAATGGCCTTGATGAAGGCAGGCGAGGTGCCGCAGCAACCGCCGATGATGTTGAGGAAGCCGCTGGCTGCCCATTCCTTGATATGGCCGGACATATTCTCCGGCGTGTCGTCATAACCCGTTTCGGCCAGCGGATTGGGCAGACCGGCGTTGGGGTGCGCGCTTACATAGCAATTGGCGACGCGCGACATCTCTTCCACGTATTGGCGCAACTCTTCTGCACCGAGTGCGCAGTTGAGGCCGATGGAGATGGGGTTGGCGTGTGCCAGCGAGTTGTAGAAGGCTTCCGTGACCTGTCCAGTCAGCGTACGGCCGGATGCATCCGTGATCGTGCCGGAAATCATGATCGGCAGCGATGTGCCGCGCTCGGCGAAAACCGACTTCACCGCGAAGATCGCGGCCTTGGCGTTGAGCGTGTCGAAGATGGTCTCGATGAGGATCAAGTCCGCGCCGCCGTCCATCAGACCGCGCGTGGCGTCGGCATAATCCGCCACCAATTGGTCGAAAGTGATGTTGCGCGCCGCCGGGTCGTTCACGTCGGGCGAGATGGTGGCGGTCTTGTCGGTCGGGCCGAGCACGCCCGCGACGAAGCGGGGTTTGTCTGCGGTGGCATATTCATCGCACGCTTCGCGCGCCAGTTTCGCACCCGCCACGTTCAACTCGTAGTTCAGCGACTCCATGCCATACGCTTTCAGCGTGGTGGCATTCGCGCCGAAAGTGTCGGTCTCGATGATGTCCGCGCCCGCCGCCAGGTACTCGCAATGGATGGCCTTGATGACTTCCGGCTTGGTCAAAACCAGCAGGTCGTTGTTGCCCTTGAGGTCGCGCGGCCAGTCCTTGAAACGCTCGCCGCGATAATCCGCCTCGGTCAGTTTGTAGCGCTGGACCATGGTACCCATGGCGCCGTCGAGGATGAGGATGCGTTTTTGCAACAGGGATTCGATGGGGTGGGGCGTTTGAGTCATGATTTGCAAGTAAAAAAATAGGTGCGGATTCTAACATGTGGCCCGAAATCTCCCTGCACTTGCCTTGAACTTGTAATGCCCACCGAATGCCAATACTATCCGTGAGGCTTTGGCCCGTCGCTTCGCCGGACGGAAGACGCACTGTGCGGAAATCATCGGAGAATCAATGGTTAAGTTCCTGCTGACGGAAGAGTTCATGGTCGACATCCCCGAGATCGACCGGCAACACCAACTGCTTGTCGAACTGATAAACAGTGTGGTCGAGGGTCACCGTAGCGGCCTTTCACACCAGAAACTGTCCACTTTGATCGACGCAATGGTCAATCACGCCATCTTCCACTTCGGCTTCGAAGAGCGGCTGCAGGAGCTTGCGGACTACCCATTCCTCAAGGCCCACCAGAAATCGCATGTCCAGTTCGCCAAGCGCATATCGGAATTCCAGACCCGCTTCAACGATGGCGAGGATATCGTCAAGTACATCGACGGCCTGCTGTTCGAATGGCTGACCGACCACTTCAAACATGATGATGCGGACTACGTTGCGGCCGTAAAGGACTTCCTGGCCAAGCATCCGAATTTCATCGCCGAAAACATGGGCAACAAAAAAGGCATTCTGGGACGGCTGTTCGGCTGACCCACCCGAATCTACCCGTACCATTCTTTGCGAACGTATATTGTCCAGCGCAAGCTGGACTTGCCCAACAACTGTTCAGCCAAACGCTATCGCCCCTAAATCTTCTCAGGCATTCAGCCACAGCGGCTGCTTTCCGCTGCCGCGTGCAGTAAACTGGCACGCGCCAAACAGGGGAAGTGGTTTTTCTAAAACGATAATCAAGCGAGGAGAAAACATGCCGCAAACCAAGTTTCTGCTGGACGAGTCCGATATCCCGAAGCACTGGTACAACGTCGTTGCCGACATGCCCAACCCGCCGACTCCGCCGCTGGGTCCGGACGGCAAGCCCATTGGTCCCGAGGCGCTGACCCCGATCTTCCCGATGGCCCTGATCGAACAGGAAGTCTCGGCTGAGCGCTGGATTCCTATTCCCGAGCCGGTACGCGAAGCCTTTCGCACTTACCGCCCGTCGCCGCTGGTCCGCGCGCATCGCCTGGAAGCCATGCTGGGCACACCGGCCAAGATCTATTTCAAATACGAAGGTGTCTCGCCGGCCGGTTCGCACAAGGTGAACACGGCCATTCCACAGGCCTATTACAACCAGCAGGCGGGCATCAAACGTCTGGCCACCGAAACAGGCGCGGGCCAATGGGGTTCGTCCATTGCCATGGCCGGACAGATGTTCGGTCTGGAAGTGCGCGTTTACATGGTGCGCGTGAGTTACGACCAGAAGCCGTTCCGCCGTTCCATGATTCAAACCTGGGGCGGAGAAGTGTTCGCCAGCCCGAGCATGCAAACGCAGACCGGTCGCGATGTCTTGGCCAAAGACCCCAACAATCCCGGTTCACTGGGTATGGCGATTTCCGAAGCCGTGGAAGAAGCCGCCTCGCGCGCCGACACCAACTATGCGCTGGGCTCGGTGCTCAACCATGTGCTGCTGCACCAGACCATCATCGGCCTGGAAGCCAAGAAGCAATTCGAGATGGCTGGCGATTATCCCGACATGGTGTTCGCACCCTGCGGCGGCGGGTCTAACTTCGGCGGCGTGGCCTTCCCGTTCTTTGCCGACAAGGCCGCAGGCAAGAACGTGCGCCTAGTCGCGGTGGAACCCACCTCGTGCCCCACGCTCACCAAAGGAACCTATGCGTACGATTTCGGCGATACGGCCGGATTCACGCCGATGATGAAGATGTACACACTGGGTAGCAATTTCATGCCGCCCAGCATCCACGCGGGTGGGCTGCGCTATCACGGCGATTCACCGCTGGTGTCGCAGCTCTATCACGAGGGTTTGATCGAGGCGGTAGCGGTGCCGCAACTGGCGACGTTTGAAGCGGGCGTGCAATTCGCGCGCGCGGAAGGGATCATCCCCGCGCCGGAATCCAACCACGCCATTCGTGCCTGTATCGACGAGGCGCTGCGTTGCAAGGCTACCGGGGAGAAAAAGACGCTGTTCTTCAATCTGTCCGGTCACGGTCACTTCGATATGGCGGCGTACGACAAGTACTTCGCCGGACAACTCGACGACCACAGCTATCCGGAAGAACTGCTGCGCGCTTCGCTGGCGAAACTGCCGAAAGTAGGTTGATCCAAAAGACAGGGCAGCCATCCGGCTGCCCTTTTTAATTCCCTTTATCCATCCTGCGATACTGCACCGCCTCGGCGATATGTGCAGTCTGGATATTTTCGCTGGCGGCCAGATCGGCGATGGTGCGCGCGACCTTGAGCACGCGATGGTAGGCGCGCGCGGAAAGATTCAGGCGAGTGATGGCCTGTCGTAGCAAGGTCTCGCCTTGCGCGTCAGGTGCGCAATGCGTATCGATCTCGGTGACGGATAATTGCGCATTCGGTTTTCCCTGCCTTGCGAGTTGCCGCTGCCGCGCGGCTTCCGCCCTGGTCTGGATAGTCGCACTGCTCTCACCATCACTCTGCTTGAGCAACTCTTCCTGCGGCACGGCGGGCACTTCGATCTGGATATCGATGCGATCCAGCAAGGGGCCGGAGATCTTGCCGCGATAGCGCGACACCTGGTCCGGCGTACAGTGGCACTTGCCGTTGTAGTGGCCGAGGTAGCCGCAGGGGCAGGGATTCATCGCCGCGACCAACTGAAACTGTGCCTTGAAGTCGGCACGGCGCGCCGCGCGCGAGATGGTGATGCGGCCACTCTCCAGCGGCTCGCGTAAGACTTCCAGCACACCCCTGTCGAATTCCGGCAGCTCATCCAGGAACAGCACACCGTGCATCGCGACCGAAATCTCGCCCGGTCGCGGATTGCTGCCACCGCCGACCAGCGCCACCGCGCTCGCGGTGTGATGCGGTGAGCGGTAGGGACGACGTTTCCAGTTCGCCACCTCGAACATGCCGCCCAGCGATTGCATGGCGGCCGATTCCAAAGCTTCCTGTTGCGTCATCTGCGGCAGGATGCCGGGGAAGCGCGATGCCAGCATGCTCTTGCCGGTGCCGGGCGGGCCGGACATCAATATGCTGTGCCCCCCTGCGGCGGCGATCTCCAGCGCGCGCTTGGAAGTCGACTGTCCTTTCACTTCGCGCATATCGGGATAGTGCGGTTCGACGGCTTCCGTTTCGGGGATATAGCGCGTGAGTGCATCGCGACCGGCCAGATGCGCAGCCACCTGCAACAAAGACCGTGCGGGATAGACCACGGCATCTTCCACCAGCGCCGCTTCCGGCGCATTCACTGCGGGCAGGATGAACGCGCGTCCCGAGTTGGCGGCGCGATAGGTCATCGCCAGCGCGCCGCGTATGGCGCGGAGTTCACCGGTCAGTGCGAGTTCTCCGGCATATTCATATTCGGCCAGCTTGTCTGCCGGTATCTGACCCGAGGCAGCGAGGATGCCGAGCGCGATGGGCAGGTCGAAGCGTCCGCTTTCCTTGGGCAGGTCAGCGGGTGCGAGGTTGACGGTGATGCGGCGCGCGGGGAATTCGAACTGGCAGTTCTGCAACGCGGCACGTACGCGGTCTTTGCTCTCCTTTACTTCCGCTTCGGGCAGACCGACGATGGTGAATTGCGGCAGGCCGCCCGCGAGATGCACTTCGACGGTGACCAGCTCCGCCTCCATGCCCGCCAGACCACGACTGTATAAAACAGCCAGCCCCATGATGGGTTACTTGTTGTTTTCCAATGCGGCGATTCGCGCTTCGAGCTTTTCCAGCCGCTGCGCCAATACCTCGTATTCCTCGCGCGAGACCAGATCGAGCTTGGAGAACCCCTGTGCCAGCAAGGCACGGGCGTTCTTCTCGAAATCCTTGGCCGGACCGCTGGCGACCGCCTCGTTCAGTTTGGAGGACATCTCTTCAAAGAATTTTGCGTTCAGCATGTTCATACCCCTTTGTTGAATGATGGGATAGTGTAGCAAATCGCGAGTGCACTGCTCGGGTGCGCCGCACCGTTTTCGTGCATGGACTTGGTGCGCAGAGTTTTACCTGATTTTCACAAATAGCCATGGAACCCAATAACAGCGGGGTTTTGTGGCTGTGGCACAGTTTCTGCTGATAGGTTGGCGTGGATACTTTTATCCCACTTCAACTCTCAATGAAAGGAAACACCATGCTTAAGAACAAACTGCTTGTTGCTGCCCTGGCCTCCGCTTTTGCAATGCCCGCAATGGCTGCCGATTTCACACCCAGCTCCAACGTGAGCCTGGTGAGCGACTACCTGTATCGCGGTATCTCCCAATCCGGTGCCAATGCTGCCCTGCAAGGCGGCTTCGATCTGGCACACAGCAGCGGCGCATACATCGGCGTCTGGGGTTCCAGCATCAGCTGGGTGAGCGATGCCGGTCTGGCCAACAGCGCAGGCGTGGAATTGGACACCTATGCAGGCTACAAGGGTGCTGCCGGTGATGTTGCCTATGACGTCGGCTTCCTGCGTTACAACTACCCCGGTTCCTACGTTGCCGGCGTGACCAAGCCCGACACCAACGAAGTCTACGGTGCCGTGACCTATTCCATCGTTACTGCCAAGCTGTCTTACGCACTGGGCAACCTGTTCGGCGTCCCCGAAGCCAAAGGCTCTACCTACATGGAATTGAACGCCAGCTATCCGGTTGCTGACACTGGCATCACCGTCGGCGCACACTACGGTAAACAGACTTACAAAGGTGCTCCTTCCGATGCATTGAAGGCAGGTGGCAATGATCCGACTTACTCCGATTACAAGCTGAGCGTCAGCAAGGACTTCAGCGGTTACGTTCTGGGTCTGGCCTACAGCCACACCAACGCCAGCACCTTCTACACTTCCGTCACACCGGAAGCGAAGAAGCTGGGCAAGAACAGAGCCGTTCTGTCTCTGAGCCGCGCGTTCTAAATCACACCGGGGCGGCTAGCCGCCCCGTTTTCAAGGAGACGTGAAATGAAAATGGTCACAGCAATCATCAAGCCGTTCAAGCTCGACGAAGTGCGTGAAGCATTGTCCGCCATCGGCGTACAGGGCATCACCGTCACCGAAGTCAAAGGCTTCGGACGCCAAAAAGGCCACACCGAGCTGTATCGCGGTGCTGAATATGTAGTCGACTTCCTGCCCAAGATCAAGCTGGAAGCAGCCATCAAGGCCGACCAACTGGACAGCGTGATCGAGGCGATCGAGAAATCGGCCCAGACCGGCAAGATCGGCGACGGCAAGATATTCGTGGCAGACCTCGAGCAAGTGATCCGCATCCGCACCGGCGAGACCGGTCCGGAAGCCTTATAAGGAGCGATGAGATGAAGAAATTTATAGCACTATTCGCGCTGCTCGCCGTGCTGTGCGGTTCGTCCGCTCCGGCCTTTGCAGAAGACGCGGCACCCGCCGCAGCGGTAGCGACCACTGAAGCGGCTTCGGCTGCCGAGGTTGAAGCTCCTGTCGCAGCACCAGTCCCCAACAAGGGCGACACCAGCTTCATGCTGACCGTCACCGTGCTGGTGATCATGATGTCGATCCCCGGCCTGGCCCTGTTCTACGGCGGCCTNNAACGCGTTCATCGGCGGCTTCGACCGTCTGTTCCTGAACGGTATCTTTGACCCGGTATCCGGCGCAGTCGCCAACGGTGCCACCTTCAGCAAGGGCGTGTACATCCCCGAGTTCGCCTTCGTCGC
>DMCN01000093.1 GCA_003445795.1 Gallionellaceae bacterium | reverse complement strand
GATCATTGCCGCATAGTGAGGGTCGTTCAGGTGCAGGGCGATGCCGCTGGGGATGAGCTCGCACTGCCCTGGCTGGATGGTCATGCTGCCGTCGATGCAGGCGCGCAGGTCGATGCCGGCAGAGCCGGGCGTGGCATAGGCGGGCGGGTGCTCATGCAAGCGTGGGTCCATTACCTTCACGTCCACTTTCTTCATTTTACTTTCCCTTTCTTGTAAAGCGCGGCGGCATGGCGCAACAACGCCCGTGCCAGAGTGAGTTTGTCCGCACGCGGCAACATATGCTCGCCCGCATCGTCANNCTCGGCGGCGAAGCCCACGCAGAATGGCGGCTGCGGGAGGTTGGCGACATGGGCGAGGATGTCCGGGTTGGGGAGGAGTTCCAGCATCCGCCCCGCATCGTCTTTCTTGATCTTCTGCTCGCTGGGTTGTGCGACGCGGTAATCGGCGACTGCAGCCACGGCGATAAACATGTCGGCGGAGGATGCGGCCTGTTTCACCGCTTCGAACATCTCGGCGGCACTGGTGACATTCACCACATTGGCGCCGGACGGGCTGGTCAGCGCCGTCGGGCCGGAGACCAGGGTGACCCGCGCGCCCATCTCCAGAGCAGCCTGCGCGACTGCATAACCCATCTTGCCGCTGCTGCGGTTGGTGATCCCGCGCACTGCGTCGATGGGTTCGTAGGTTGGCCCGGCGGTGACGACTATCTTGACGCCTTCAAGTTCGCCGACCTTGTCGCGGTCGAGCAAAGTCAGGATGCTCTGTGCCAGTTCTTCCGCTTCCAGCATACGCCCCATGCCTTCTTCGCCGCAGGCTTGCATGCCGCTGACCGGTCCGAGCAAAGTCACGCCGTCGGCTTCGAGTCGCCGCACGTTGCGTTGCGTCGCCGCATTCGACCACATCTGTTTGTTCATCGCGGGCGCGACCAGCAAGGGGCAGTCGCGTGCCAGACATAATGTAGAGAGCAGGTCGTCAGCCAAGCCATGCGCCAGTTTGGCGATGAAATCTGCCGTGGCGGGGGCGATCACGATGGCGTGGGCGCTGCGGCTGGAATGGATGTGCGCCATACCCTTGTCATCCTGCCACTGGTCGATCAGAACCTGTTGTCCGGTCAATGCCTGCATGGTCGCGGGGGTGATGAAGTGCGTCGCCGCATCCGTCATTGCCACCCGGACTTCGATGCCCTGTTTGACCAATAGTCGAGCAAGTTCGGCAGCTTTATATGCGGCAATGCCGCCGGTGATGCCGAGCACGATGCGCTTTGTCGAGGATGAATCCATAGTGGCGCATCTTAGCAAGAAAGTGCGGCAATGGCTTGCGGCGAGGGGGCTATGTCGTTATCTAGGCCATCCGACATATTGACCATGGCGATAGAGGGGGATAGTGTGCGTTCGGGTTTACCGCTCGGAGAATTGAGTGAGGCGGCGAATCGATGACTAAATAATAGATTGGTGTGAGACATGAGCATCACCGACTGGCCTGCCGGGGAACGTCCGCGCGAGAAGTTGCTGCAGCGCGGCGCCGCATCTTTGTCCGACGCGGAGTTGCTGGCGATCTTTTTGCGCACCGGAGTAGTGGGCAAGAGTGCGGTCGATCTGGCACGCGAATTACTTGTGCGGTTTGGTAACCTGACCCGTTTGTTCGCGGCTGCGGAGCAGGAGTTCTGTGCTATACATGGCATGGGTCAGGCGAAGTTCGTGCAGTTGCAGGCAGTGGTGGAAATGGCGCGGCGGGCGTTGCAGGAAGAGATGCGAACCGGCGATGCGCTGAATTCGCCGCGGGCGGTGCGCGAGTTTCTGCAGTTGTTGCTGCAAGCCCGGCAGCAGGAGGTGTTCGTGGCGATCTTTCTGGATGCGCAACACCGCGTGGTGGCAACGGAAGAGCTGTTCCAGGGGACTTTGACCCAGACTAGTGTCTATCCGCGCGAAATCGTGAAGCGCGCCTTGCATCACAATGCGGCGGCCATGATCTTCGCCCACAATCATCCCAGCGGGGTGGCGGAGCCCAGCGATTCGGACCGTCTGTTGACGGAAGAATTGAAGAGATCGTTGGCGCTGGTTGATGTCAGGGTATTGGATCATTTTATAGTGGCGGGCGCGGGGTGCCTGTCGTTTGCGGAAAAAGGCTGGCTGTGAAGGAAATGGCAATAGCAGAAGAAACGACGCAGTACGAACCGTTCGAAGCGACGGTGGTTAGTGTCATCATCCGGGATTTCATCCATCTGACCGAACGTCTCAGCGCAGCCAGTCTGACCGATCTGATGAGCGACTATTACGAAAAGGTCTGCTTCCAGGTCGCGCAGCAGAAGGGCGTGCTCACCTCGATCAGCAACTACAGCATGGTGGTGACCTTCTCCGCAGTGGAAGGGGAGGACGCCCATGCGCGGCGCGCCCTGCGCTGCGCGCTGGCGATCGCCATGATCGCCTATCAGACACGGTTCTGGATACGCCAGGCGTTTCCCGAGCAGGGGCTGGACAAGTTCGGTGTCGGCATCGGCATCCATAGCGGCGAGTTGATCTTCGCACGTTTCGGCCTGCTTCCCCATGTGCAGCATGTGGCGAGCGGCCATGCGGTCTCGGTCGCATCCCTGCTGGCGGTCAAATCGAAAGAACTGGACTGGAACGTGGTGTGCAGCGAGCAATCGCTGGAGGCTGCCGGGCGTGGCGTGCAGACGCGTCGTCGCGCCCTGATCGGGGCGGAGTGGCTGCAGCATCCCTTGCGCGTGGCGGAGGCGGTGGTGGTGCGCGACAGCGGCGAGGACATCATTGAGACCGGCGACGAGATACTGGATACCACGCTGGCTCTGGATCACGGTTCGCGCTCCGGGCGTCACCCCGCGTTCGATCCGGCGCGATACGCGGCCTCCGGGGCTGAACAAGCTGTTCCGACGATACCGGGGTACCGATGCCTGCGGCCTATCGGGCGCGGCGGGATGTCGCGCGTCTATCTGGTGGAGCGTTTGCGCGATGGTGCGCACCTGGCCCTGAAGTTCGCCGACGGCAGTGTGTCGGAGGACAGTGAGGTGTTGTACCGCTTCGTCGAGGAATACGGCCTGCTGGAACAGGTGCACCATCCCAATGTGCTGCAGATATACGACCAGGGTGTCACCGACGATGTGCTGTTCATCGTGATGGAGTACTTGCCCGGCGGCACGCTCAAGCAGCACATTGGCAACGCGGGTATGGCGCCGGAGCGCGCCTGGAGCGTGCTGCGCGAGATGGTCTGCGCGCTGGTGGAAGTGCACCGGATGGGTATCATCCACCGTGACATCAAGCCCGAGAACATCCTGTTGCGCAGTGACGGCACGGCCGTATTGGGTGATTTCGGCGTCGCGCGCCGTATATACAGGGCGCAACGGCATGAGCAGATGGAGTACATCGTCGGTACCCCGTATTTCATGAGCCCGGAGCAGGCCTTGGGCGAAACCGAGGACGAGAGCACCGATATCTACAGCATGGGCGCGGTGTTCTATAACATGCTGACCGGCGAGAAGCCCTATCGGGGCGAGACACTGGAAATGATCGTGTACCAGCATCTGCATGCGCCCGTGCCCAAACTGCCCTCCTGCTACCGCCATCTGCAGTTCTTCCTTGACCGTATGATGGCCAAGGATAAGGAGCAGCGTTATTCGGCCACCGCCCTGTTGAACCTGCTGGGCGAGCTGAGTTTGACGGCCTGATTCGCCGTTTTCTCCGGGGTGCAACGCTAAACCGGGCGGTGGTGGCCTGTTTTTTGCTCGATATCTGTATATTCCCTTTGACAAGGTATGCGGTTGAATGGATAATCGCGCGCTCTTTTTGGAGGGGTGGCCGAGTGGTTAAAGGCATCAGACTGTAAATCTGACCTCTTAGAGTACGAAGGTTCGAATCCTTCCCCCTCCACCAGATTTTTCGGTTTGCTGTTTAGTAGGTTTTAGTGGGCTGGTGTTGGGTTTTGCGGGTGTAGCTCAATGGTAGAGCAGAAGCCTTCCAAGCTTATGACGAGGGTTCGATTCCCTTCACCCGCTCCATAAAGTTAGGCCCATGTGGCTCAGTGGTAGAGCACTCCCTTGGTAAGGGAGAGGTCGTGAGTCCGATTCTCACCATGGGCACCAAGTTTTTTTGTGATTAATGTTTGGCATTGATAGGGGATAAATCATGGCAAAGAGCAAAT
>DMCN01000039.1 GCA_003445795.1 Gallionellaceae bacterium | reverse complement strand
GCAGATCACGCCGCTGGTGCTATCGCAACGCATCAATGCCGGAAAGGCAAGAGTGCGCGGCATCGAATTGGCGGTGACGGGCAGAGCTGCGGACTGGCTGGTGCTGGATGCGAACTACTCCTATATCGATTCGGAGATGCTGGAGAACACGGCCGATCCCTTGAGCGTCGGCAAGCGGCTGACCGATTCACCGAAGAACATAGCCGGTATCGGCATGACTGCGCAGCAGGGGGCGTGGTCGGGGTGGTTGGGTGCGCGCTATATCAGCCATGTCTACGCCACCGCGCGCAACACCGATGTGGTCGAAGGTGTGCCGGGCAGCTACGACTCGTACACCATGGTGGATGCCAAGCTGGGCTATGCCTTTTCCGCGAACATCAAAGGCAATCTCGCCATCAACAATCTGTTCGACAGAAAAGCGTATTCCTACTTTTTGATGCCGGGCCGCAATCTGGGTGCGGAAATCGTTGTTGGTCTTTGAGCGATAGAGGATGGGGAGAAAAGTTATGCAGTTGCCGGAAATCGATGAAGAGGGTTATCTGATTGATCCGTCGACCTGGAACGAGGAGGTCGCGAAGCAGTTCGCCGATCTGGAAAGTATCCAGCTCACGGAGGATCACTGGGATGCGATCAACTTCATGCGCCAATATTATGCGGAGCATCAGGTTGCACCGGATGTCCGCCATGTGACGAAACATCTTGCCGGGCGACTGGGCGTCGCTTCGAGAAACAGGGTGTTCGAACTGTTTCCCTACGGCTATGTGAAGCAGGCGTGCAAGATCGCGGGCATGAAACGTCCGCGGGCATGGAGTACCGGATAGGCAAGCCAGCATGCAAAGATTCCTCTTACCCACAACCTGATGATTTGAAGCGCACACCTATGACAACCTCAACAACACATTGGAAGAGTTTCACTGCCGCACCTCACCGCGTGATGCTATTTGGCGGGGCGGTGCAGATACTGGCCGTGATGCTGTGGTGGCTGGTCGAGCTGGCGACCCGCTCCGGCATGGTCGGTCAGCCCTTGAGCTGGGCCATCGCACCCGCTGCCGCGCATAGCGCTCTGATGATCTACGGCCTATTCCCGTTCTTCATGTTCGGTTTCCTGATGACCACCTTCCCGCGCTGGATGAACGGTACGGAGATCCCGGCGCGACGTTTCGTGCCCGCGTTCCTGTTGCTCATGTTGGGGGTGATCTGTTTCTACATCGGGCTATTCGCGGATGCGCGCATCGTGCTCGTCGCTGTCATTGTCATGCTGGCGGGATGGGGCGTGGCGTTGTATGCCCTGTTGCGCGTGTTGCTCGATACCCGGCATCCCGACAAGCGTCACCCGATCGCGCTGTTTATCGCATTAAGCATGGGCTGGTGCGGCCTCGCCGCTTATGCGGGCTGGCTGTCCAGCGGCGATGCGGTGTATCTGAACCTCTCCATCCAGGCCGGTCTGTGGTTCTTCCTGCTGCCGGTGTTCGCCAGTGTCGCGCACCGCATGATCCCTTTCTTCACCAACAGCGCGCTGCCGCAGCGTCTGGGGCCGCAGCCCTACTGGCCATGGTGGACCATGCTCGCGGCCAGTGTCGCGCATGGGGTGCTCAAGTTCGCCGATGCAGTGGGCTGGCTGTGGCTGGCCGATCTGCCACTCGCAGCTGCCGCGCTCTATCTGAGTCATCTCTGGGGATTCCGCCGCAGTCTCGCTGTCCCGCTGCTTGCGGTGCTGCATGTGGGCTTCGCCTGGCTGGGTATCGCGATGCTGCTGTTCGCCATCCAGAGTCTGCTGCTTGCCTTCGATCCCGATGCCGCATTCATCTGGGGGCTGGCGCCGCTGCATGCGCTGACCATCGGCTGTTTCGTCACGCTGATCATCGGCATGGGCACGCGCGTCACGCTCGGACACTCCGGTCTGCCGATGAAAGTGGATGGGCCTGTCAAACTGATGTTCGCGGGGATTCAGATCGTCGCGCTGCTGCGTGTGCTGGCGGACATGCTGCCCGTGCAATCCGGTTACGGGTTGTATGTTGCGGCTGCACTGTTGTGGTTGGTTTGTTTCATCGCCTGGGCATGGCGCTATTTGCCCTTGTACTGGCGTCCGCGCGCGGATGGGCAGGCAGGTTGAGTTTATCCCTTCCCCCAAAACAACAATGGCGCCTCCGGCGCCATTGTCTTTTATTGTCCAGATCGAACTAGCCGATCATCAGTCCTTCTTGCGCATCATGAAGATGATCGCGATGGCAGCGACGATGATACCCAACAGCCAGGCCCAGTATTTCGCCAGGAAGCCCTGTTCTTCCACCGGAGCGATAGGTGCTTCGACCATTGCCGGTGCCGGGGCGGCGACAGGCTCTGCAACAGGTGCAGGTGTCGGGGCAGGCGCCGGAGCGGGTTCTGCAACAGGTGCAGGCTCAACCGGTTTTGGTGCAGCCTTCGCGACCTTCCTCTTTTTCTTCTTCACGACCGGCTTGGGCGCTTCTTCCTGAGTGCTGGCTGCCGGAGCGGGAGCCGCTTCGGCTACCACTTCAGGCGCGGGAGCAGGTGCCGTTTCGGCAACGGCAGCGGGCTGTTCGGCGACAGGCGCGGCAGCTTCTTCTTTTGGCTTGGTGGCGCAGGCGGACAGGGTCAGCGCGGCAAAAAGCAATGCGGCTGGCAGGGCTAATTTATTGATTGTAGGCATGGTGTTCTCCAGATAGAGACGGTTGTAAAGAGGCAAGCGGGAACAATCCTCCCACAGTTGGCCGCGGCAGGCAAACATTCGCTGTGGCATCCATGTGCGTGTAATGCGTCGTGGTGCCGATATCCTGAATATAATGCGGCACCTGTGTGACGGGCTTAGGGATACAACATGTTCAGTCTGTTTGAAGGAAAGCCGGATCATCCCCTGTTCAATATCGATGAGGCGAAGCGCCTGATCGCCGAACTGCCGGAAGACGACCCGCGCAAGGCGCTGGACGACATCACCTTCTGGCTCGATTCGATCAAGTCCGCCAAGGGTTTCCATCCCGAACTGCGCGCCGCCATCATCCTGTTGCTGGACGAGACCTCGCTGGCTCTCTACACCGGATTCCTGCACCAATATCTGGGTGCGCCGCATCTGCAAGACTTCAAGGGCGTGCATCAATGGCAGGGCATCCATGCCTACGCCAAGGCACTGGCCGAGGCCTATGCCGCCTGCGTGGAAGAATATCGCGCCACCGACAAGCACTCGTTCGAGATGCGCCAGCAGATGCCTTTACTCTGTGTGCGCTGGGCGCGCGCCATCGGCGAGCAGATGAAGCTGGAGCTGATGCGCTATCTCGATATCGAACCGACTGTGTGGCAACAGATCGCGGCATGCCAACGTTTCATCGAGGCCGAGCAGATCGCCGAGAGCATGGTGTTGGCCTATACCGGCAACGTCATCCATGCCAGTCCCCAGCGCGAACTGCTGCGCGCGCTGATGATGCATGTCGCCGCGCCGGACGAACTGGCGCCGGACCAGATCGAGGTGAGCTATCGCATCGCCGGACGCCTGTGCAGCTTCTTTGATCTCAAGCCCGCCGCGGATGCCGACTGTCCTTACCAGTTCGATCTCACTGCAGCCGTTGCGCCGCAACGCGCGCATGGCGAGACCACGGCGGACATTCGTTATTTCGGCGCGGTGCGCGCGCTGGTCGCGGTGGAGAAGATTGAGAAACAGAACGAGGAAGATCCGGTCTGGCAGGAGCGGCGCTTCGGCAGCGAGTTCACCCCGGGCGGCAAACTCACCGTGCTCAAACATCTGCTGACCTGGTGGGCGGCGCAACCGCCGCTGCACCATCAGGACCATCGCGGCATCAACACCACCGTCGAGGTGATCCACGGCTTCCGCTTGATCAGCCAGATGGTCACGCGCATCGAGCTGGTCGCCGCGGATGCCGAGCAGCACAAAGCGAACAAGATGGGGCTGGCCGCGGACGAAGAGATCGATTTCAGCGCCGAAGTGTGGACGGTCAACGACATCAGTCTTGACGAGATCGGCATCAAACTGGCGAAGAGCGCTGGTGCCTGGGTCAAGGTCGGCGACCTGTGCGGCATCAAGACGCAGAACAATCCGCTGTGGTGGGTGGGCGCGATCCGGCGCATCCACACCGATGCTGCGGACAACGTGCATCTGGTCGTCGCCATCATCGCCAAGAAACCGCTCTCCATCTGGCTGCGCGCGCTGGGCAAGGGGGCCGAGAAAGCCTCCAACTGGGAGACCAGCTCCGGCTCGTTCCAGTACACCTATCTGCCCGCAATCCTGATGCCGGATGCACAGAATAGCTTGCGCAACGCCACCCTGCTGATGGAGACCGGCGCCTTCGTGCCCGGCAACTTCTATCAGGCGCTGATGGGCGATAACAGCCGCGACATCAAGCTCGTGCGCCTCATGGCGGAGGGCGAGGACTACGAGCAGGTAGGCATCGAGTGGGTCAGCCCAAATTAAACATGATTCATAAATCTACTCCGCGACTGGAGGGCTGCGTTGCGCGGTGCTCGGAGTCCTCATGTACTTTTTGTACATTCCGGCTCCTGTGCTCCGTGCGCCTTGCCCCCCAGCCGCTCGTCACGATTTCTGTAATCATGTAAATCAAGCTGGAAGCAAACGGAAAAGGCGGCTAACATTCGGTCTTATCTAACGAATTCCAGTATTGCCTGGCTGTATTCCGATGCGCATCCTTATCAGTAACGACGACGGCTATTTCGCGCCGGGCCTGGCCTGTCTGGCCAAACACCTTTCCGCCATCGCCGAAGTCACGGTCGTCGCCCCCGAGCGCGACCGCAGCGGCGCCAGCAACTCGCTCACGCTCAACCGCCCGCTCAATCTGCGCAAGGCCGCCAGCGGTTTCTACTATGTCGACGGCACCCCTACCGACTGCGTACACATGGCCGTCACCGGCATGCTGGACACACAGCCAGACATCGTGGTCTCCGGCATCAACTCCGGTGCCAACATGGGCGACGACACCATCTACTCGGGCACGGTGGCCGCCGCGACCGAAGGCTTTCTGCTCGGCATCCCCGCCATCGCCATCTCGATGGCGAAGCACGATCCGGTGCAGTACGACACGGCAGGCAAAGTGGCGGTGGAACTGGTCCAGCGTTTCATGCAGGACAAGCAGATGCATCCCTGGTTGCTCAATGTGAACGTGCCGGATGTGCCCTACGAACAACTGACCGGCATGGAAGTCACCCGCCTGGGCAAGCGCCACAAGGCCGAGCCGGTCATTAAGAGCATCAACCCGCACGGCCAGCCGGTGTACTGGGTCGGCCCGGCGGGCAAGGCGCAGGACGCGGGCGAGGGCACCGATTTCCACGCCACCTCGCAGGGGCGCGTCTCCATCACGCCCCTGCAGATCGACCTCACCCAGTACAGCCAGCTCGATGCGGTAAAAGCATGGTTGACTTGACCAACCTCCGCCACGCCGGCATCGGCATGACCTCCGCGCGCACGCGCGGCAGGCTCATTGAGCGCCTGCGCAATGAAGGCATCAAGGACGAGACCGTGCTGGCGGCGATGAACGAGATCCCGCGCCACATCTTCATCGACGAAGCACTGGGAACGCGTGCCTACGACGACGTGTCGCTGCCCATCGGCCACGGCCAGACCATCTCGCAACCCTACATCGTCGCGCGCATGACCGAAGTGCTGCGCAACGGCAAGCAGCTCAATCGCGTGCTGGAGATCGGCACCGGCTGCGGCTATCAGTCCGCCATTCTCGCCGCGCTCTGCGAGCGGGTGTATACGGTCGAACGGATCAAGCCCTTGCTGGCCCGCGCCCGGCGCACCTTCGACCGGCTCCAGCTCTACAACATCATGAGCAAGGTCGCGGACGGCACCGAAGGCTGGCCGGAAAATGCCCCCTTTGCGGCGATCATCGTCACCGCCGCCGGGCCGCTGATTCCGCAGCCGCTGGTGGATCAGTTGGCGGATCCTGGCGTCATGGTTCTGCCGGTGGGTGATCGGGAAGGGCAGACCCTCATGTTGGTCAGAAAAGAAGGGGGGGAGGTGACCATCACCGCAGTGGAAAGCGTCTGTTTTGTCAAACTGGTTGGCACCCACGGCTGGAAGGCGGCCTGAACCTGTAATCGGCCACAGGGCACCGCATCTGCTTTGT
>DMCN01000071.1 GCA_003445795.1 Gallionellaceae bacterium | reverse complement strand
CATCCTCTTCATGATCGCCTACTACAAGGGAGCGGGCTTACTGGCCAACGTGGCGGTCATTTTCAACATCCTCTACATGATGGCGGTGCTGGCCGGTTTCCAGGCGGTGCTGACCCTGCCCGGCATCGCGGGCATCGCCCTGACGATCGGCATGGCCGTGGACGCCAACGTGCTGATCAACGAGCGCATCCGCGAGGAGCTGCGCAATGGTGTGACGCCGCAAGCGGCGATCCATGCGGGTTACGAGAGCGCGTTCGCCACCATCCTCGACTCCAACATCACCACGCTGATCGCCGGTATCGCGCTGTTCATGTTCGGCTCGGGGCCGATCAAGGGTTTCGCCGTGGTGCTGTGTCTGGGCATCCTGACCTCGATGTTCAGTGCTGTGATGGTGTCGCGTGCGCTAGTCAACCTGATCTACGGCCGCAAGGCGCGACTGAACAAAGTCGCGATTGGTTAAATTGCTCGCGCGGCGAGACGCATAAGGGGACACGACAATGGAATTTTTCCGCATCAAAAAAGACATCCCGTTCATGAGCTACGGGAAAGTGACCACCAGCATCTCACTGGCGACTTTCCTGCTGGCTGTGTTCTTCCTGGCCGCCAAAGGTTTGAACTTCGGTGTTGACTTCACTGGCGGCACGGTGATGGAGGTTCACTACGCGCAACCGGCAGACGTCAACAAGGTGCGCGAGCAGTTGACCGGCGTCGGACTGAAGGACGCGTTGGTGCAGAACTTCGGCAGCAGCCATGATGTGCTGATCCAGGTACCACTGAAGCAAAACACCATGGGAGCCAAGCTCAGCGATCATGTGGTCGAGACTTTGCGTCAGCAGGATGCCGGCGTGGAACTTCGCCGCGTCGAGTTCGTCGGCCCGCAGGTCGGCAAGGATCTGATCGAGAACGGAGCGATGGCGCTGTTGCTGGTCAGCCTGGGTATCGTCGGCTACCTCTGGATCCGTTTTGAATGGAAGTTCGGTCTGGCGGCCATCATCGCCAACCTGCATGACGTGGTCATCATTCTCGGCTTCTTCGCCTTCTTCCAGTGGGAGTTCTCGCTCTCGGTGCTGGCGGCGGTGCTGGCGGTGCTGGGTTACTCGGTGAACGAATCGGTGGTGGTGTTCGACCGTATCCGCGAGAATTTCCGCAAGATGCGCAAGACCGAAGTCGCCGAGATCATCGACAATGCCATCACCCGCACCATGTCGCGCACCATCATCACCCACGGTTCCACCGAGATGATGGTGTTGGCCATGCTGTTCCTTGGTGGCGAGACGCTGCATTTCTTCGCTATGGCGCTCGCCATCGGCATCCTGTTCAGCATCTATTCCTCGGTGCTGGTCGCCAGCCCCTTGCTGATGATGTTCGGCGTGTCGCGCGAGGATTTCATCAAGCCGGAGAAGACCGAAGCTGAAGAGGTTCTGCCTTGATGGAATTGCTCACCGGCTTCATCGATATCGTCCTGCATCTGGACGCGCACCTGCTGGCGCTGGTGCAGGAATATGGTATGTGGATCTACGCCATCCTGTTCGCCATCATCTTCGCCGAGACCGGATTGATCATTGCGCCTTTCCTGCCCGGCGATTCGCTGCTGTTCGTGATCGGGGCGCTGTGCGGCATGGGTTCGCTGGAACTGCAGATCGCCATGCCCTTGCTGATCCTTGCCGCGTTCATGGGCGACAATACCAACTACTGGGTGGGCAGATTGCTGGGGTTGCGGTTGCTCAACCATGCCAGCCAGAAACTCATCAAGCACGAGCATCTGGAAAAGACCCACGCCTTCTATGACAAGCACGGCGGCAAGACGGTCATCTTTGCGCGCTTCCTGCCCATCCTGCGTACCTTCGCCCCCTTTGTGGCGGGTATCGGCACCATGAACTACCGCCTGTATGTGATGTACAGCATCATCGGCGGCGTGTCCTGGATCGGCAGCCTCATGCTGGCGGGCTACTTCTTCGGCAACATCCCCGTCATCAAGGACAACCTCACCCTGATGATTCTGGTCATCATCTTCATCTCGTTCATTCCGGCGATCCTTGAGTTCATCAAGCATCGCCGTCGGCAACGCGCTAACTAGTTGTTGCTAGTTGTTGGTCGGGAGCATCAGACTTCCGGCGACCCGTTGCGGCTGCCAGTTGAGTATCGCCCAATCCAACAAGGTCCGGATATCGCCGACAGCCAGTTCGGCGGGCGGTTCCTGCCGCAGGAACCCCAGCACGCGCAGCAATGTTGTGACCGGCTGCGATGCATCCACCGGCGCTGCCAGCGTCTGCTTGCTCAGTTTCTCCCCGGCTTCGTTCACCGCGATGGGTAGATGCATGTAGTGCGGATCCGGCAAAGCCAGCAGCTGCTGCAGATATAGCTGGCGCGGCGTGGAAGCCAGCAGATCTGCCCCGCGCACGATATGCGTGATGTTCTGGAAAGCATCATCTACCACCACCGCCAGTTGATAGGCGAACAAGCCGTCGGCGCGCTTCACCACGAAGTCGCCAATCTCTTTCACAAGATTCTGGGAAATGCGGCCTTGCAGGGCGTCGATGAACTCGACTGGGGAAGGGTTGAGGTCGGTGCGTACACGCCATGCCGGCGTTGCCCGTTGATGGGCCATGCCGTTGCGACAGATCCCCGGATAGACGAATCCCTCGATGCCGTGCAGAGCAGAATCCGCGATCTCCTTGCGTGTACAGCAACACGGGTACGCCGCGCCACTACTCTGCAATTGCTGCAATGCCTCCTCGTAAGCCGCGGTACGCCGGCTCTGGTAGATCACAGGCTCGTCGCTATGCAGCCCGAACAGCTCCAGCGTGCGCAGAATGTCTTCTGCCGCACCCGGCACACAACGCGGCGTATCGAGGTCCTCCACGCGCACCAGCCAGGTGCCGTGATGATGTTTGGCGTCTAGATAGCTGCCGATGGCGGCGACGAGAGAGCCGAAGTGGAGAGGGCCGGTGGGGGAGGGGGCGAAGCGCCCCCTGTAAGCGGAATCAGGCGGGAACAACTTCTTCTTCGAACTCCAGCACCACCTTGCTGTCCTTCACATCCACGGTGACCTTGCCGCCGTTCGCCAGCTTGCCGAACAGCAGTTCGTCGGCCAGTGCGGAGCGGATGGTGTCCTGGATCAGTCGTGCCATCGGGCGGGCGCCCATCAGCGGGTCGAAGCCGTTTTCGGCGAGGTGGTCCTTGAGCGCATCGGTGAAGATCGCGTCGACTTTCTTCTCGTGCAACTGTTCTTCCAGTTGCATGAGGAACTTGTCGACCACGCGCAGGATGACATCCTTCGACAGCGAAGCGAAGGAGACGATGGCATCCAGACGGTTGCGGAACTCGGGCGTGAACATCTTCTTGATGTCCGCCATCTCGTCTCCTGCCGAGGAAGTCTTGGTGAAGCCCATGCTGCTCTTGTTCAAAGCCTCGGCGCCCGCATTGGTGGTCATGATGATGACCACGTTGCGGAAGTCGGCCTTGCGCCCGTTGTTGTCGGTGAGCGTGCCGTGATCCATCACCTGCAGCAGGATGTTGAAGATGTCCGGGTGTGCCTTTTCGATCTCGTCCAGCAGCAGCACACAATGGGGCTGTTTACTGATGGCTTCGGTGAGCAGGCCGCCTTGGTCGAATCCGACATAGCCGGGCGGTGCGCCGATCAGGCGGCTCACAGCATGGCGTTCCATGTATTCGGACATGTCGAAGCGGTGGATCGGCATGCCCATGATATAGGCCAGTTGGCGCGCCACTTCGGTCTTGCCGACGCCGGTGGGGCCGGAGAACAGGAAACTGCCGATGGGCTTTTGCGGGTTGCCTAGGCCACTGCGCGACATCTTGATGGCGCGTGCCAGCACATCGATAGCCTTGTCCTGGCCGAACACGGTGGTTTTCAGATCGCGGTCAAGGTTCTTCAGCGCGTTCTTGTCGTCATGCGACACGGTGCGCGTCGGGATGCGTGCGATCTTGGCGATGATCTCCTCGATCTCGTGCTTTCCCACGATCTTCTTTTGCTTTGACTTGGGCAGGATGCGTTGTGCAGCACCGGCTTCGTCCAGCACGTCGATGGCCTTGTCCGGTAGGTGGCGGTCGTTGATGAAGCGCGAAGACAGTTCCGCGGCGCTGGTGATGGCGGCAGCGCTGTACTTGATGCTGTGGTGATCCTCGAAGCGTGACTTCAATCCCTTCAGGATCTCGATGGTCTGCTCGACCGAAGGCTCGGACACGTCGATCTTCTGGAAACGGCGCGACAGCGCGGAATCCTTCTCGAAGATGCCACGATATTCCTGGTAGGTGGTCGCGCCTATGCATTTCAACACGCCGCTCGACAGGGCGGGTTTGAGCAGGTTGGAGGCGTCCATGGTGCCGCCCGAGGCTGCACCCGCACCGATCAGGGTGTGGATCTCGTCGATGAAAAGCACCGCGTTAGGATTATCCTTGAGCTCCTTCAACACCGCTTTCAGGCGCTGCTCGAAATCGCCGCGATATTTCGTCCCGGCCAGCAGCGAACCCATGTCCAATGCATAGACGTGGGCTTCCTTCAGTATCTCTGGCACATCGCCTTCGGTGATGCGGCGTGCCAGCCCTTCAGCGATTGCGGTCTTGCCCACTCCTGCTTCACCGACCAGCAGGGGATTGTTCTTGCGGCGGCGGCACAGCGTCTGGATCACGCGTTCCAGTTCGGTGTCACGCCCGATCAGCGGGTCGACCTTGCCGGCGAGGGCGTGAGCGTTGAGGTCCAACGTGTAGTTCTTCAGCGCGCTGTCGCCTTTGGTGTCCTGCTCTTCTTCGGTCTCGTTGCTGGTCTTGTGCGTGGAATGCTGCGCTTCGGCGGTCTTGTTGATGCCGTGCGCGATGTAGTTCACTACGTCGAGGCGGGTGATGGCGCGCTGGTTGAGGAAATACACCGCGTGCGATTCCTTCTCGCCGAACAGGGCGACGAGGATGTTGGCGCCGGTGACTTCCTTCTTGTTGGTGGACTGCACGTGCAGGATGGCGCGCTGGATAACGCGCTGAAATCCGACGGTGGGCTGGGTGTCGACCTCGCCGGTGCCGGGCACGACCGGTGTGTGGGTCTCAATGTGCTGTACCAGCACGGCGCGCAATTCTTCTATATCCGCGCCGCAGGCACGCAACACATGCGCGGCGGAAGGATTGTCCAGCATCGCCAGCAGCAGGTGCTCGACGGTGATGAACTCGTGCCGTTTCTGGCGGGCTTCGACAAAGGCCAGATGCAGGCTGACTTCCAGTTCTTGCGCGATCATTTTAATTTTCCTCCGTGTGGCATCGTAACGGATGCCCGTGCTGCTTTGCAAACGCCGACACCTGATTCACCTTGGTCTCGGCTATGTCTTTGGGGTACAGGCCGCATACGGCTGATCCCTCATTATGTATTTGGAGCATGACTTGCGTCGCGCGTTCCTGGCCCATCGAAAAAAAAGTCCTCAAAACTTCAATCACGAACTCCATCGTGGTGAAATCGTCGTTTATCAGTATCACCTTATACAGCTTGGGCGGTTTGGTCTTGCTACGTTCCAGCAGGTTTACGTTTTCTTGTTTGGTTGCCATCGTTCGCTATTCTCACCCTGTGCTCAGTTGCATATTTGACGATTAGAATGGGATTTTCAAGTCAATTCGAAAATAAATCTTATTTAGCGCTTGACGTTACAACTTCAACTGGGGTAAAAAGCGCTCGGGTGTTTGAATCAAAGTATCTGCTAGTGCTGGTTTTGCCATGTGCGGTCCCATTTGCGATCTTGGAATTCAAACAATTTGACGGGATTTCCACCCGTCGTTTTTTGTAAGGAAGCAAAGCATGGCAAACGGTACTGTAAAATGGTTCAACGACGCTAAGGGTTTCGGTTTTATCACTCCCGATGACGGCAGCGAAGACTTGTTCGCGCACTTCTCCGCGATCAACATGAGCGGCTTCAAGTCGCTCAAAGAAGGTCAGAAAGTGACTTTCGAAGTTGTTCAAGGTCCCAAGGGCAAGCAAGCCTCTAACATCCAAGCGGGTTAATTCCTGTTTGAGGTGTGAAAAAAAGCCCGGCGTGAAAACGTCGGGCTTTTTGTTTGCGCACGAAATAAAGATATAGACCGTTATCTATATCTTTTGGTCTATATATTGAAAGCTCGGTGTTTCCACACCGGGCTTTCGCATTTGCAGCTTTGCGCTCAAATCAAATGGCGCTCAGTGCAGCTTTGAATGTCGAACTCGGCCGCATCGCCTTTGAGGTCTTGTCAAAACTCGGATGGTAATAGCCGCCCATGTCGACCGGCTTGCCTTGTGCGGCCAGCAGTTCCTTGTCGATCTTCGCCGCGTTGTCGGTGAGTGCCTTGGCCAGTGAGGTGAAGCGCGCCTGTATCTCCCTGTCCTTGCTCTGTGCGGCCAGTGCCTGTGCCCAGTACAGCGCGAGGTAGAAGTGGCTGCCGCGGTTGTCGATCTCGCCCACCTTGCGGGCCGGTGACTTGTTGGTGTCGAGGAATTTGGCGATGGCTGAATCCAGGGTTTCGGCCAGCACCAGGGCCTTAGTGTTCTTAAACATGTTGCCCAGGTGCTCCAGCGAGGCGCCGAGCGCCGAGAACTCGCCGAGGGAATCCCAGCGCAGGTAGCCTTCTTTCTGGAACTGCTGCACGTGCTTGGGGGCCGAACCGCCCGCGCCGGTCTCGAACAGGCCGCCGCCGGCCAGCAGCGGCACTACGGAGAGCATCTTGGCGCTGGTGCCCAGTTCCAGGATCGGGAACAGGTCGGTGAGATAA
>DMCN01000109.1 GCA_003445795.1 Gallionellaceae bacterium | reverse complement strand
GGCGTGCGCTTCATCGGCCACCGCCGCACCATTCCGTATTGCGAAGGCGGCGACACCTGCGGCGACGGCGAGAGCGCGCTGGACGTGACTATCCGCGAGCTTGCAGGCTGCGAAGCGGTGCTGTGCAGCAAGGTCGGTTACGAACCCTGGGGCCCGCTGGAAGCCGCAGGCATCCAGCCCAACGGCGAACACGCGATGNNCCTTCGACAAGCTCAGGCCGAACGGTTAGTTAGTACTTAAGGGACGCTCATCATGGCACTCGAAATCATCGAATCCTGCACCAACTGCTGCGCCTGCGAGCCGCTGTGCCCAAGCAAGGCGATCTTCGAGGCGAAGCCGCATTTCCTGATCGACGCTAACAAGTGCACCGAGTGCGCGGGCGATTTCGAGACGCCGCAGTGCGCGGCCATCTGCCCGATCGAGGGCGCGATCCTGAGCGAGGACGGCGTAGCGCTGAACCCGCCGGGTTCGCTCACCGGCATCCCGCTGGCGGCCTGAGGAAGAAGAGATCATGGCAACCATCCACTTCTACGAGAAGCCCGGCTGCGGCAACAACACCAGGCAGAAGGTGTGGCTGGCCGCATCCGGCCACACCGTGCTGGCGAAGAACCTGCTGACCGAAAAATGGACCGCGGAAAGATTACGCGCCTTTTTTGGTGAACTGCCGGTCGCACAATGGTTCAATCCGGCCGCGCCGCGCGTGAAGTCCGGCGAAGTCGTTCCGTCCGCATTCGGCGAAACCGAGGCGCTGAACATGATGCTGGTCGATCCGCTGCTGATCCGCCGTCCGTTGATGGAGGCGGACGGCGTATTCCGCGCCGGGTTCGATGCCGAAGCGGTGCATGCATGGATAGGCCTGAACGATGCCAAGCCAGACGGCAGTATCGAGGCTTGTCCGAAAGACCATCACGCCAAGCCCTGCCCTACCCCCGAGGAAAACAGTCATGCCTAAGGCCAACGTCACCTTCGAAAAACTCGGCATCACCGTCAGCGTGCCGGCCGGAACGCGCCTGATCGAAATCTCCGAGAAGATCGGGGCAGGCATCACCTACGGCTGCCGCGAGGGCGAATGCGGCAGTTGCATCATGAAGATCAGTTCCGGCATGGAACACATGAGCGAACGCTCGGTGCTGGAGGACAAGGTGCTGCAGGAGAACATGGCCGGCCGCAGCGACCGGCTCGCCTGCCAGGCGCAGGTGCTGGGCGGCGATATTACCGTCAAGGCGTAACTATTTTTTTATAACCCTCGTTAGGAGTCACAGCAATGCCAAACATCACTTTTTCCAGCCCGATGCACAAGGACAAGACTATTTACGCCGTCGCCGGCAGCCACACCACAACCGTGCTGACGCTGGCCAAGGAGAACCACATCCCGATCGACTTCGGCTGCGGTGACGGCGAATGCTCGACCTGCCTGGTGAAGGTCACCAACCTGTCCAACAAGGGACCGATGGCCGGCCCGCTGACTGACCGCGAGATCAAAGTACTCAAGGACTCCGGCAAGATCACCGCAGCGCAGATCGAAGCGATGAAGGTCAACGACGTGATCACCACCGAATGGCGTCTGGCTTGCCAGATGGTGCTGCGCGACGAAGACCTGCTGATCGAGTATCCCAGCAAATAGGAGGTCATCATGCAAGCCGGCACCATGCTCAAACAAAAACCCGCCGCACAGCCCCACGGTCTGTATGCCGAGTTGATGGCGCATGCGGCCGGTCTGCCCAGCGACGAGATCTTCGCGCAGATGATCTCCAGCCAGACCCAAGGCATCGGGGCGCTGCCGCCCTGCCTCGGACTGGAGGAGAAGGATTTTTCCGCTTTGCTGACGACGCATTTCCCCGGTGTGCAACTGGTCGTCCGCTGTAGCGCGGAGGACGACGATCAACGCGCGCCGGAACGCGACGACGTGTTGGCGCTGCTGCTCGAACATCGTGCCCACAGGAACGTCTCGGAAGAATGGATGGCCGAGATCGTCACCAATGCCTGCATGGCCAACGACCACCTGTGGCAGGATCTGGGCTTGTGGTCGCGCGAATATCTCAGCCGTCTGATGAAGCAGAACTTCCCCGCGCTCGCGGCGAAGAACGTGCACAACATGAAGTGGAAGAAGTTCATCTACAAGCAGCTGTGCGAGAAGGAAGATATCCGCATCTGCCGCGCGCCGAGCTGCGAGGTGTGTGCCGACTACCAGAACTGCTTTGGCCCGGAAGAGTAATCGATCCATGCGCACTGCCGACCGTGCCGCTGCCGCCTATCTCGGTCTCGCCATCGGCGACGCGCTGGGAGCGACGGTGGAGTTCATGTTGCCGCAGGAGATTGCCGCGCGACACGGCGTGCACGACAAACTCATCGGCGGCGGCTGGCTGCATCTGAAGCCGGGTCAGGTCACCGACGACACCACCATGTCGCTCGCGCTCGGCGATTCCATCCTCGCGCAGGGCAAGGTGGACGCGCTGGCGGCGGCCGGGGCATTCGATACCTGGATGCACGCCAAGCCGGTGGACATCGGCAACACTGTGCGCCGCAATCTGCTTCAGTTCCGCAAGACCGGCATCCCGGAAGCACCCTATTCCGACCACGATGCGGGCAACGGTGCGGCGATGCGCGTACTGCCGGTGGCGCTCGCCACCTTCGGCCAGCCGGAAGATGCCGTGCGCGCCGCCAGCCGCGCCCAGGCGCATGTGACCCACAATTGCGTGATGTCCGATGCCGCCTGCGAGACGCTGGTGTTCATGGTGCAGGACGCGCTGCGCGGTGCGGGCAAGAACGACCTGCTGCACGATCATGCCCATCCGCTCGCCGCACGTTTTCCGGAATTCAGGTTCCGCGCGGTCAAGCCCAGCCGCAATCCCAGCGGCTACGTGGCCGACACGTTGAAGGCGGTGTTCCAGAGCTTCTTCGATACTGACGATTTTCGCGATTGCCTGATCGACGTGGTCAACCGCGGCGGCGACGCCGACACCACGGGTGCCATCGCGGGCATGCTGGCAGGTGCCTTGTACGGACCGGAAGAGATACCCGAAGCATGGCTGAAAAGACTGGACACGGTGACCGCCGGCGCTTGCGCTATGCAGGCGCGCGCATTGATACAGTTGTCGAAATGAGTTCCCACTTCACAAGACGGGTCATTTCCTGCTATCCCGTAACAACCCCGCACAACCGTATGGTTCTCGTGTTTTACAGGGGCATAGGCAAAGCGTAGCGCGGGCTTAACTGTTAAAATCCGCACCGACCGATCACAGCCTGCACCGCAGCCTGTAGATTGGCACAAGAGAAGGTAACTCGATTACCTCGATATTTAGGAGAGAGAGCCAATGCGCAAATCCACTTTGCTCGCGATGCTTGCCATCGCCTGCGTACTGCCGCCATCGTCCTTCGCACAGGAGCAACCCGCGAACCGACTCGAACGCATCCTCGCCGGCAAGACCGTGCGCGTCTGCATCTGGCCCGACTACTACAGCATCACCTACCGCAACCCCAAGACACAGCAACTCTCCGGCATCGACATCGACATGGCGACCGAACTCGGCAAAGACCTCGGCGTCGCTGTCGCATTCGTCGACAGTTCCTTCGCCAAGCTGGTCGACGATGTCACGAGCGACCGTTGCGACATCGCGATGTTCGCGATCGGCATCACACCCTTGCGCGCGAAGAGCCTGCGCTTCACCCAGCCCCACCTCGCCAGCGACATCTATGCGATCACCACCAAGACGAATCGTCGCATCAAGGGCTGGGACGACATCGACAAGGCCGGTTCGGTCGTGGCAGTCGCCAAGGGCACGCTGCACGAGCCGGTGATGAAAGACAAACTGAAAGTCGCACAGCTGCTGGTGCTCGACACGCCCTTTGCGCGCGAACAGGAAGTGCAGTCCGGCCGCGCCGACGTGTTCATGACCGACTATCCCTACAGCCAACGCTTTCTGGCCAACGCCGACTGGGCGCGGTTGGTGTCCCCTTCCAGCACCTACCACATCACCCCGTACGCCTATGCCATGCTGCCGGGTGACAACGCATGGCACGCCCGCATCGAACGCTTCGTCGCCGCGATCAAGCGCGACGGCCGCCTGATGGCGTCCGCGAAGCGCCATAAACTCGACCCCATCGTCGTCCCATGACACACAAGGCGCTGCAACTGCGCCAGATCTTCCTTGCCGCCCTGCTGCTGTTCGTCTGCGGCATGTTCTCCATTACCGCCTACACGCTGTGGCGTTTGCGCGCCGACGCGATCCACAGCGGCCTCGACATATCGGCGATGCACACCCGCAGCTTCGAGGACTTCCTGACCCAGAACCTGCATGTCACCGAACTCATCGCGGCCAACGCGCTGACCGGGGGAGACAGCCGGTCGGCACCGCGCCACCTCAAGAACGACTTCGATGCCATCCTGCGTCACGCGCCCTTTCTGCGCTCGATGTCCCTGCTCGACGAGCAGAACCGCATATACGCCAGTTCCAACCAGGCCAATGTCGGCATCGCGATCTCAACCCGCAGATACCTGCCGCCCGTGGCGGGCGCCCAGGACATCCTGCGCATCGGACATCCCTGGGCCGGTCGCGACTTCGCCGACGGCAGAGCGTCCAGCGCCCAGTCGCCGGTGGAAGCCGAAGCGCAGTATTTCATTCCGGTGACGCGCACACTCAAAATCGGCGATCGCGTCGTGACGCTGCTGTTCGCCCTCAACCCGGATTATTTCGTCAACCATATCGCACAAAAACTCGAGAACGGGGAAGGCTCGGTCGAGGTGTTGCTCTACGATGGCACCCTGTTGATGGATACCGATCCGTCGAAGAGCATAGGGGCGGTTCACGAATTCATCGAACAGGATATGCGGCTGGCCGAGATCGAGTCCGGCAAGTTCGAGGAGATGTTCGGCAACGGCCAGCATGAGCTGACCTCCTATCGCGCCTCGCGCCTCTACCCGTTCGTGATCGTCACCCACCTGCATCGCGAGTTCGCTTTGCGCCAATGGCAGACCGAGTCGAAGACCATACTCGGGGTCGTCATTCCGGCATTGCTGCTCATCCTGCTGTTGTCCACCGCATTCTATCGCCGCCAACAGCAGATCATGGCGCAGCGCGCGGAAGCCGAGCGGCTGCAGCGCATCAACGCCACGGTGTTCGATTCCAGCAGCGAGTCGATCCTGATCACCGACCTCAATGCCGACATCATCTCGGTCAATCAGGCCTTCACCCGCATCACCGGCTACCGTCCCGACGAGGTCGTCGGATGCAACCCGCGCATGCTTGCCTCGGGCAAACAAAGCGCGGATTTTTACGTGCAGATGTGGAAGACACTGCTGCACAACGGCGTCTGGCACGGCGAACTGGTCAACCGGCACAAAAATGGCGAACTCTACGACATCCATATGTCGATCACCGCCTCCCGCGACAGGATGGGCCGACTGCAGCACTACATCGGCGTCGCCACCGACATCACCGAACGCAAACAGGCCGAACGGGCATTGCGCAGGGAAAGCGAGAAGAATCTGGCGCTGCTGCGCAATGCCAGCGATGGCATCCACATCCTCGACACGGACGGCAATATCATCGAGGCCAGCGATTCTTTCTGCGCCATGCTCGGCTACGCACGCGAGGAGATGATCGGCATGAACGTTGCACAGTGGGAGGCCCACTTCGCGGGCAGCGAACTCATCCGCGTATTCAAACAGCAATTCGAGCAAAAGAAACGTTCCGAGTTCGAGACTTGTCACCGGCGCAAGGACGGCACCGTCATCGATGTCGAGGTCAGCGGTTTCCCGCTCGAACTCGACGGCAAGCTGGTCGTATTCAATTCATCGCGCGACATCTCGGCGCGCAAGCAGGCAGAAGCCGAACTGCGTATCGCCGCTTCCGCATTCGAGACACAGGACGGCATCCTGATCACCGATGCCGACAACACCATCCTCAGGGTCAACCGTGCCTTCACCGACATCACCGGCTACAGCGCCGAGGATGTCATCGGCAAAAATCCGCGCATCCTCAAGTCGGGCCATCACGATGCCACTTTCTACAAAGCCATGTGGGCCAGCATCAACAGCACCGGAGCGTGGAAAGGCGAGATATGGAACCGGCGCAAGAACGGCGCGACCTACCCGGAACGGCTCTCCATCACCGCGGTGAAAGACCCGAACGGCCGCGTCACCAACTACGTCGCCTCGCTGGCCGACATCACCATGCACAAGGCGGCTGAAGAAGAGATCAAGAGCCTGGCGTTCTACGACCCGTTGACCCAGTTGCCCAACCGCAGGCTTCTGCTGGACCGTCTGCAGCAGGCACTGGTCTCCAGCACGCGCAGCGGAAAAGAAGGCGCGCTGTTGTTCATCGACCTGGACAACTTCAAGACACTGAACGACACGCTCGGCCACGACATGGGCGAC
Organism: Gallionellaceae bacterium; assembly: GCA_003445795.1. Lineage (GTDB taxonomy): Bacteria > Pseudomonadota > Gammaproteobacteria > Burkholderiales > Gallionellaceae > Sideroxyarcus. The sequence goes on along the minus strand of DMCN01000109.1, from coordinate 1,365 downwards.
CTGTTGCTGCGACAGGTGGCGCAGCGTTTGGGAGCCTGTGTCCGCGAGGGAGACACGGTGGCACGCCTGGGCGGTGACGAGTTCGTGGTGATGCTGGAAGACCTGAGCATCGAAGCCATCGAAGCCGCGGCTCAGACCGAATCCATCAGCGAGAAGGTCATAGAAGCCCTTAACGTCCCCTACCATCTGGACACCTACGAGTACCACAGTACGCCCAGCATCGGCGCCACCCTGTTCAATGGCCAACAGCAGGAGATCGACGAACTGTTCAAACAGGCCGACATCGCCATGTATCAGGCCAAGAAGGCGGGCCGCAACACGCTGCGCTTCTTCGACCCGCAAATGCAGGAGACCCTCAATATCCGGGCTGCGCTTGAGAGCGACCTGCGCAAGGCGCTGGAACGCAGCCAGTTCGTCCTGTATTACCAGGTTCAGGTAGACAGTTCGCGCCGCCCGTTCGGGGCCGAAGCGCTGATACGCTGGATACACCCCGAACGCGGTCTGGTGGCGCCGGATCAGTTCATCCCGCTGGCGGAAGAATCGGAATTGATCCTACCCATCGGCCTGTGGGTCCTGGACACTGCCTGCGCCCAACTCAAGAACTGGGAACATGACCCGCTCACCCGCGAGCTCAGTCTCTCGGTGAACGTCAGCGCCAAGCAACTGCATCAAACCGATTTTGTCGCCCAGGTGCAGACGGTGATTCGGCACCATGCCATCAGACCGAACCTGCTCAAGCTGGAGATGACCGAAAGCATGCTGCAGGGAAACATCGAGGACACCATCGTGATCATGAACGCATTGAAGGAGATCGGCGTCCGCTTCTCCCTCGACGACTTCGGCACCGGCTATTCGTCGCTGGCCTACCTGACCCAGTTGCCGCTCAACCAGCTCAAGATCGACAAGTCGTTCGTGCAGCATATCGGCAGCAAGGCTTCCGACTCGACCATCATCCAGACCATTATCGGCATGGCCGACAATCTGGGCATGGAGGTGATCGCGGAAGGGGTGGAAACCCAGGAACAGCGCGACTTCCTCGAAGCGAACGGCTGCATGCTCTACCAGGGCTATCTGTTCGGCAAGCCGGTGCCGGTCGAGGAGTTTGAAGCGTTGTTGGGCAGGGGCGATTGATGAGAGGGCAATTCGTGAATTGCCCCTACGGATTACAACGGCAGCTTGGAACGCGCCACATGCACCAGCAGGTCATTTACCGACACATGCATGATTTCGCTGAACGGCAACGGATACAGCCCCATGCCCAGCACGGTAACCGCGAGGATCGCGAAGATCACTTTCTCGCGCAGCGTCAGGTCGATGAGTTCGGCGACATGGTGGTTTGCCACCGCGCCGAAGATCACGCGCTTG
>DMCN01000033.1 GCA_003445795.1 Gallionellaceae bacterium | reverse complement strand
CGGACTTTTAATCCGTTGGTCGCGAGTTCGAATCTCGCCCGACCCACCAGTTTCACCCGCCGCTTTAGCTCAGTTGGTAGAGCAACCGCCTTGTAAGCGGTAGGTCGTCAGTTCGAATCCGACAAGCGGCACCAATTCCCCATCGTTCCAATTCACCTGTCGACGCGGACAGGCGATGTCTATATGCCGTGTTTTCGCGGCACTCTCCTGCGATATTAAGCACTTAAGCTTGTCTTAAGTCTGACCTTCTATCCTGCACCCGTCGAAGTGCAACTTAAAGGAGGTCAATCATGTCGCGTATAAATACTTTGCTGGTTCTGCTGTTGGTCGTAATGAGTGGTCTGGCGGTGCAACCCGCATGCGCCGAAACATTCGGCCAGATCATGGCCGAGTTTGCCAGGTCGGCAAAGTCCAGCCCCGGGTTCCAGAGTTTTTCTGCAGCGAACGGCGAGCAGTTCTTCAAGTCAACCCACGGCAACGACTGGAGCTGTGCATCTTGCCATACTGAAAATCCGGCAAGCAGCGGCAAGCACGCCAAAACCAGCAAGGTCATCAAGCCGCTGGCGCCGCTGGTCAATCCAGAGCGTTTCACTGATCCTGCCAAGGTCGAGAAGTGGTTCAAGCGCAATTGCAACGACGTGCTCGCGCGCGCCTGCACGCCGCAGGAAAAGGGAGATGTGCTCGCCTACCTGCTCACTATCGGGAAATAAGGAGGCCAGCATGCCGTTCGACTATCGAAACACATTGCGCATGTTCGCAGTCATCTTCTTGCTGGGCGGGATGATATCCGTCGCGCAGGCCGATGAAGATCACGAGCATCACGAAGGCGGCCGCAGAGCTGTAGCCACCAATGCCGCCTGGCAGGAAGAGTGCGGCTCATGTCATGTGGCCTTCCCCCCGCGCTTGCTGCCCGCCGAGTCCTGGCGCGAGATGATGTCCGGGCTGGACAAGCATTTCGGTACGGATGCGAGCCTGGAGCCTGCAGTTGCGCAAGAGATCGCTGCATTCCTCGAGCAAAATGCCGGTAAGCGGAAGCCGGATCCAGTCGCCAAACCCCTGCTGCGCATCAGCGAGACGCTCTGGTTCATTCGCGAGCATGACGAGGTGCCGGGCCGCATCTGGAAGAATCCGCTGGTGAAGAGCCCGGCCAATTGCGCGGCTTGTCACACCAAGGCGGAGAGCGGCAAGTATGGCGAGCGCGATATCCGTATGCCCAAATAAGAGGGACGAAGATCATGAGTGAGCGGTTCCAGGTTTGGGATGTGCCGACGCGGGTGTTTCACTGGTCAATGGTGCTGTCCTTCTGTGGGGTCTTTCTGACCTCGGAGTCGGAGCGTTACCGCGACATTCATGTGATGCTGGGCTACACCATGCTGGGGTTGATCTCCTTCAGGGTGCTGTGGGGATTCATCGGAACGCGCTATTCACGCTTCACTTCCTTTCTGTTCACCTCGGGTGAAGTCCTTACTTATGTGTCCGCGTTGGCCAGGGGCAGGGCAGAACGCTATGTGGGACACAATCCGGCCGGCAGCGTGGCGATCTGGCTGCTGCTGTTTCTGACTATCGGTTCGGGCGTGAGCGGCGTGCTGCTGTTTCAGGATGTCGGCGGTGACATGATGGCAGAACTGCATGAGGTGCTTTCCTTCGCCATGCTGGCAGTCGTGGCCGTGCATATCGCCGGCGTTGTGATGAGCAGTATCCTGCATCGCGAGAACCTGGTGAGTGCCATGATCACTGGAACGAAAGAAGCCGACCCCGAAGCCGGCGAAGAGCGTTCGTATGCCTGGCTGGGTGTCATAATGCTGCTCGCGGTGGTGACGTTCTGGGCCGGGTATTCCGCGCTCAGCGCGATGGCGCCCGCCGAGGTTGCTGGTCATGCCGAACAACGCGACGACGATTGAGATGCTGCGAGAGGTGATATGCGCGTACTGGTGGTCGAAGATGATGCCCTGCTGGGCGATGCCATACAGGCCGGCTTGAAACAAGCCGGCTACGCCGTCGACTGGATGAAGGACGGCGTCGCGGCCGATCACGCGCTCGGCACCGAAGCCTACGCGGCCGTCGTTCTGGATCTGGGATTGCCGCGGCTTTCCGGTCTGGAGGTGTTGCAGCGCTTGCGCAGTCGCAACTCATCCATACCAGTACTCATCCTCACTGCACGCGATACCGTGAACGACCGCATCAAAGGTCTGGATGCGGGTGCGGACGACTATCTGCTCAAACCCTTTGACATGGGCGAATTGGCTGCGCGATTGCGCGCACTGATCCGCCGTGCCAGCGGCAAGGTCGATCTGCTGTTGCAGGTTGCAGGGGTCAAGCTCGATCCCGCCGCCCATCGCGTGACCTGTCGTGAGCAGCCTGTCGATCTTTCGCCCAAGGAATTCGCAGTACTCCATGCCCTGATGCTGAGCGCGGGAAAAGTGCTGTCGCGCGCGCAACTCGAGGAGCAACTGTATGCATGGGGAGAAGAGGTCGAGAGCAATGCGGTCGAGGTGCACATCCATCATCTGCGCCGCAAACTGTTCCCCGAACTGATAGAGACGATACGCGGCGTGGGTTATTTGATCGCCGCCGGCAAGGTGGATTGAGATGCAGGGACATTCATTAAAGAGACGTTTGCTGGTGCTGGCGCTATCAACTGTGGTGGTGGTGTGGGTGGGTGCGTCTACGTTCATCTACTTCGATGCGCGCGAGGAGTTTGACGAGGTGCTGGATGCCCATCTGGCACAGGATGCCGCACTGCTCTCTGCCCAGGCGGCGCACGAGCTCGACGAGCTGGAGACGGACCACGCGCCGCTGCTGCACAAATACGCGCGCCGGGTGGCGTTCCAGATATGGGAGGGCGGAAAGACATTGCGCATGCACTCCGCCAATGCGACGCAGCGGCATCTGGCTGATATCGAGGACGGCTTTAGCGATAGTGTCATCGATGGTCAGCGCTGGCGCGTGTTCAGCGCGTGGGATGAGACGGGGCAGTTCCTGATCCATGTGGCGGAGCGGGCCGATGTGCGCGAAGAGCTGGCGCGCGATATCGCGGGCAATCTGCTGGAACCTTTGCTGTTTTCGCTTCCCCTGCTAGCCTTGCTGTTGTGGGTTGCGGTCGCGCGCGGTCTGCGTCCGCTGGATAAACTGGCGGCTGAACTGGAACGACGCGATCCGGAGACACTGACGCCGCTGGATGCGGATGCCGCGCCGCGCGAGGTGTTGCCGCTGATCGAGCGGCTCAACCGGCTGTTCGCGCGTATCGATTCCACTTTCCAGCGCGAGCGCCGTTTCACTGCGGATGCGGCGCACGAATTGCGTACGCCGGTGGCGGGGATCAAGGCGCAGGCACAGGTGGCGCGCGGCGCGACCGGTACTGCCGAACGCAACCACGCGCTCGACAACGCCATTCTGGGCTGCGACCGCGCCGCGCATCTGATCGAACAACTGCTCACGCTGGCGCGCGTCGATGCTCTCGATGTCGCAGGGGCTCAGTCATGCCGGCTGCGGGATATCGCGGCCGGCGAGATCGCGATGATCGCACCGGTCGCATTGGACAAAGGCGTGCATATCGAATTGCCGGAAGGGGAAGAAGTCGCGGTGCGCGGCAACCCGGAATTGCTGCGCATCCTGACGCGCAATCTGATCGATAACGCCGTGCGGCATACGCCGTCGGGGACTAGCGTTCGTGTGGCAGTTGTGCAGCAGGAAGGTCTCGCCAGTCTGTCGGTGTGCGACGACGGCGCCGGTATTTCGGAACAGGAGATGAGCAGGGTATCGGAGCGCTTCTATCGTCCCGCCGACACACAGGCTGGCGGCAGCGGGTTGGGCCTGTCCATCGTCAGAAGGATTGCCGAGGTGCACGGCGCTGCAGTGCACTTCTCGCGGGCTGACAATGCCCGCGGCCTCTGCGTGGCGGTCACTTTCCGCTTCTAGTCCCTGCCTGCGATCAGGTGCTACCGAACTTGGTCTCCACCAGCACGCCGATCTGCTTGAGGAACGGCGTGGGCAAGATACCGCCGGCGCAGACGATGATGCCGTCGTTGGGGATTTCCATCATCTTGCCATCCTGTTCGAGTACGAGTGTCTTGTCTTCGACCATCTTGACGTTGGATTTCAGACGCACATCGATCATGCCTTTGTCGGTCATCGCTTTCAGGCGATCACGGTTCTTCGGTTTGCCGCGGCCGAAGGCATCGCTGCGGTAGGAAAGCGTGACGGTGGTGCCGGGTTGCTCGGCGATGGCCATGGCCGCCTCCAGCGCGCTGTCGCCGCCGCCGACCACCAGCACATGCATGTTCTTGTATTGCTCCGGCTCGATCAGGCGGTACACCACTTTCGGCAGGTCCTCTCCAGGCACGCCCAGTTTGCGTGGAGTGCCGCGTCGGCCGATGGCTAGCAGCACGGCGCGGCTCTCGTAGGACCCCTTGTTGGTCTTGACGATGAAGCCCTTGTCGGTCTTGGTGATGTTCTCCATGCGTTCGTTGAAGTTTAGCTTCATGCCGGTCTTCGCCACGATGCCGTGCCAGAACTCGAGCAGCTTCTCCTTGCTGACTTCCTTGAAACGCATCTCGCCGACCAGCGGCAGTTTGACGGGCGCGGTCATGACCACCTTGTTGCGCGGATACTGGAAGATGCAGCCGCCGAGCGAGGTCTCCTGTTCGACGGTGACGTAATTCAGCTTCTTTTCGATGGCGCCCAGCGTGGCGGAAAGGCCGGCCGGCCCCGCGCCGATGATGACCACGTCGTAGGGGGTGCCACCGCTCTTGAGCTTGGCGATGTGTTCGATGGCCTGGGTGCCCTGGGTGGCCGCCTTGCGGATCAGGCCCATGCCGCCGAGTTCGCCCGCGATGAAGATGCCGGGGACATTGGTCTCAAAGGAGGGGCTGACCTGCGGGATGTCCATGCCGCGCTTGGAGGTGCCGAACACCAGCGTGATCGCGTCGTGCGGGCAGGCGACAGCGCAGGCGCCGTGGCCGATGCAGTGGGTCGGGTTCACCAGCACGGCCTTGCCCTTGATCATGCCGATCGCATGTTCAGGACAGGCGGTGATGCAGGTGCCGGAACCCAGGCAGAGATTAGGGTTAATCTCCGGATGCAGGGAAGGCGGCTCGGTCAGTCCGGCCACGATGGATTCGTTCAGTGTCTCGATGGACGCGCGTTCTTTTTTCTTGCGGCCGCTCAGATAGATAAAAGCGATGATAACGAGCGGAATCAAATAGATAGATAGGTCAAATATGTCCATGTCACAGAGTGGGTCTAGTGGTTATTGTCTGCATTCTTAAGCCCGGCTTAAGACAGTTTGTGTTTGAATGAAGTTCGAATCAGGAACTAATGCCGGATAGCGCCAGTCGCATGCCGGGCATTTTATGCCGTGTTGAATAAAACGCTAACGACATAATTCCTGTTTGCCGTTCCGGCAGGGCGATATTACAATGCGCGGCCCTTTTTTATCAAAGGGTTATTTGGATAACTATATATTATGAAGTCGAGCAAACATTCCGAGCATCTCCCCTGGCTGATATTCATTGGAATCGTCGGCCTTATCACGTTCGGCGGATACTTCCTGGTGTATCCGCAGACGCTTTACACCCCCGGCGAGGAGATGTTCGATTTCGGCTATAACCTCGGTCTGGCGGGCGGCCTGATGATGCTGACTCTGTTGCTCTATCCTTTGCGCAAGCGCTGGCGATTCCTGGAGAACTTCGGCTTCCTGCCCACCTGGTTCAAATGGCATATGGTTCTGGGCATCCTGGGTCCACTGACCATCGTCTTTCACTCCACCTACCACGTCTACATCCCCTATATCCATCCCACCGGCTCGATCAATGCCGCCGTGGCCATGTATTGCATGCTGCTGGTGTCGGGTAGCGGCACCTTCGGTCGATTCTTCTATACCAAGATCCACCACGGTCTCTACGGTCGTCAGGCAACGGTGAACGAACTTAAGGGTGATATGGAACAGAAAGGGGATGTGAAGTCCGCATTCCACTTCGCACCCAAGGTTGAGGAAAAACTGAATCATTTCCATGCCAAGGCCGAAAAATACACCAAGAACACCGGTCTCGGTCTCGGCAATTTCATCATCACCAGCCTGCGGGTATGGTGGCTGTCGCTCTATCTGCCCTGGCAATTGCGCCGGGTCATGAATGCACAGGCGAAAGAGAAGAATTTCACTGACGCGCAGAAGCAGAGCATGAAAGGTATGTATGAAGAGTACCGCGACAAGATACATACCTATCTTGTCGCAGTCCGTGATGCTTCGCAGTTCCACACCTACGAGCGGCTGTTCTCGCTGTGGCACGTCTTCCATATCCCGCTCGTCTATTTGATGGTGTTCAGCGCGGTCTACCACGTCTACGCTGTCCACGCCTACTAAACCGCGAATGCAATCCATGACGACGATACTTCGATCCTTTGCCGCAGTCTGTCTTTTGTTTGCGCTGCTACCCATGCAGGCGCAGGCCAACAAGTTGTTGATGCCAGGAGAGGTCATTCAGGGCCATGCCAAGGAAGAAGAGACGTGCGAGAAATGCCACAAGAAGTTCGACAAGGGCGCGCAGAACCGTCTGTGCAGCGACTGCCACAAGGATGTGGCCAAGGATGTCGAAGGCCAGCGCGGTTACCACGGTCGCATCGAGCAGGGCAAGGATTGCAAGGAATGCCATACCGACCACAAGGGGCGCGATGCCAAGATCGTCGTGCTGGACAAGGCGACATTTGACCACCTCAAGACCGATTACCCGCTGAAGGGAAAACACGCCGACACCAACAAGGTCAAGTGCGAGGACTGCCACAAGAAGGACAAGAAATACTCAGAAGCACCGAGCCTGTGCAACGACTGCCACAAGAAGGACGACGACAAGGCGCACAAGGGCAAGCTGGGCACCGACTGCGCGAAGTGCCACTCCGAGAAAGACTGGAAGACCACCACCGTCGATCACGACAAGTTCGACTTCAAGCTGCGTGGCAAGCACACCGACGTGAAGTGCGACAAGTGCCACATCGACAACAAGTTCAAGGACACGCCGAAGGATTGTGTGTCCTGCCACAAGAAAGACGATGACAAGGCGCACAAGGGCAAGCTGGGCAAGAAGTGCGAGTCCTGCCACGTCGATCGCGACTGGAAAGAGATCAAGTACGATCACGACAAGCTGACCAAGTATCCCTTGTTGGGCAAGCACAACGAAGTGGGTTGCACCAAGTGTCATATCGACAACAAGTTCAAAGACACCCCCAAGCAGTGCAGTTCCTGCCACAAGAAGGACGACGACAAGGCGCACAAGGGCAAGTTCGGCAATAAGTGCGAGTCCTGCCACGTCGAGAAAGACTGGAAAGAGATCAAGTTCGACCACGACAAGACCAAGTTCCCCTTGCTGGGCAAGCACCGTTCGCCGCTGAAGTGCACCGAGTGCCACAAAGGCGATCTGTACAAGGACAAGCTGGAGCTGACCTGTATTTCCTGCCACAAAAAGGACGACGACAAGTCGCACAAGGGGAACTTCGGCAAGAAATGCGAGTCTTGTCACATCGAGCGCGGCTGGAAAGAGATCACTTTCGATCACGGCAAGCAGACCAAGTATCCGCTGCTGGGCAAACACAAGGCAGCCAAGTGCGTGAGCTGCCACAAGAAAAACCTGACGGACAAGTTGCCGAAGGATTGCTACTCCTGCCATGAAAAGGACGACAAGCACAAAGGGCAGGAAGGCAAGAAGTGCGAGTCCTGCCATGACGAGAAATCATGGAACAAGACCACCTTCGATCACGGGAGCATGTCGGTCTTCCCGCTGCTGGGACGGCACATGCTGGTGGAGTGCAAGAAGTGTCATGCCGCACCGACATTCAAGGATGCCGAGACAGATTGCTGGTCGTGTCACCAGAAGGACGATGCCAAGACGCACAAGCGCCGTTTCGGTACCGAGTGCCAGGATTGCCACAACGTGCGCGACTGGATGGCATGGGATTTCAACCATGACAAGACCAATTTCAAGCTGGACGGCGCGCACAAGAAGATCGCCAACAAGTGTTACAGCTGCCATTCCAAGCCGATGGGCAAGAAGGTGTCGCTGGCCAGTTCATGCGGCAGTTGTCATGACCGCGAGGATGTACACAACGGCAGCTATGGCGACCGTTGCGAACGCTGCCATATCGGCAACGACTGGAAACAGATCAGAACGGATGTGGTGAAGACTGTAGTGAAGGCGCGCAAGAAATAATCTGCCGCAAGCGGGCAGGGTGGTGTTGAAGGGAAATGCCGGTCAGATGTGTCCTCTTGGAGAAGGGGAGAAGTCGGTTTGGCCGGTGTGCATGGAATGAATAATTAAGAGGAGCTGGGCGATGAAACGACTGGGAAAAATACTGGGCTATCTGCTGGCCGCGATTCTGATGCTGGGGGCCATGCAAGTGCAGGCTGCCGGGCCAAAGGCCGCGCCAAAAGCCGATCTCGAATTCAACCATCTGTCGACCGGATTTCCGCTGGCTGGCGGCCATGCCACCACCTCATGCGAGAACTGCCACGTCGGCGGCGTGTTCGTCGGCACCCCCAGGACTTGCGACGGCTGTCATGCCACAGGACGCCGCGTGGTGGCGACGCCGAAATCGACCAAGCACATCGTGACCGACGCGCCTTGCGATCCCTGCCACTTCAACACCTCCACCTTCTTCGGCGCGCGTTTCAACCACGGCACGGCCAGACCCGGCGAATGCACCAACTGCCACAACGGCCGCATCGAGCCGGGTACACCGTCCAACCACCCGGTCTCGACCCTGGTGGGCGCGTCCTGCGACAACTGCCACCGCAGCAGCGCGTGGGTGCCGGCCAGATGGAACCACAGCGACACCGCGTCGGATTGCTCGGTGTGCCATAAAGCGGGCGGGCCCGGACGCAATTATGCTGGCGGTCACTTGCCGATGAGCATGGACACGGTGAATTTCACCGGCAATTGCAAGGCTTGTCATACCAACTATCTCACCTTTGCCAGTGCCTACTACAATCACTCGGGAGCTTCCGCTGTGTGCGGGAGTTGCCACCAGAACGGTGCCTATGCGCCCGGAGTGACGCAGGTCGCTTCGACGACTGCCCATGCCAAATATGCAGCTGCATCCATGGCGTGCAACACATGCCACAAGAGCTTCGGCATCGGCACTTTTGCATCGGGCCGCTTTGACCACACGGCCACTTCGGGTCTTTGCCAGAATTGCCACAGCGGTACGCCGGACTATTCGCCGGAGATGACCAAGATATCGTCCACGGCCGCACATGGCGCGTATTCAGCTGCGGGCATAGGCAGTTGCGGTTCATGCCACACCAGCACGGTCGCCTGGGCAGGGTCGAGGTTCAGCCATTCGGGCGCATCGGCTTGCGCGACATGCCATGACGATGTGGCATATGCCGCGGGCATGACTCAGATTTCGACGAATCGGGCGAAGCATACTGCCTATGTGACTTCGGGAATCACCAACTGCCAGGATTGCCACGGTACGAACTACATCACCTTCACCGGTGCGCACTATAACCACACCGGTGCGGGCGCATCGGCTACCTGCTCGACCTGCCATACCGGCACGCTCGGAACCCCGCCCGGCCACATCGCCGTTGTGGATGAATGCGGTCAGTGCCACTTGAAGACCGGCTGGCTGCCTGCGCTGGGCGGCAAACCGGTCAACCATATCCCGTATGCGGCCGGAACGGCATGTCTCTCGTGCCACACCACTCCGACGACCACGAACCACGGTGCCGCGCTGCACGTCCCCTATCTGGCGGGATATGCATGCACGACTTGCCACCTGAAGAACAATCCATATTCGGGTAATGGCCAGAGCACGAAGTCGGTCGGCCATGAGGGTATGGGGGCCGGGGACGATTGCTCCAAGTCCGGTTGCCACAAGCCGCTGGGCAACAGAGGTACTGCCTACAGCAGATGGTGATCGATGCAAGGCCGGGGCTGCGTCATGCAGCTCCGGAGCAGGGAAATAATTCCGCGGCCGGATGATGCGGCGAGACGGAAAGAATAATTTGAGGAGTTGGGGAATGATACGCAGTTATTTCGGGAATTCGTGCCGTAAGATCTACGGCCTGCTGGCAGCGGCTGGCTTGTCGGTCAGCGCGTATGCGCAGCCGCTTGAGGATATGCGCCTGGAGTTTCAGGATAGCGGCGTGGTCGCGACCATCCTGCTGACCGGACCGGTGCAGTACCAGAGCCACTTTCCCGCCAGCCACGGCGATACGCTGGAGATATTCTACGAGCGCGTGAAGGGGCCTGCGGGCGACGAGAAGTGGGCCGACAATGAAGTGCTCAAGTCGCCGCCCTCCGGTCTGATCCCCAGCTTTACGGTGACCACGCGCGACCAGAATGTCAAACCCAAGCTGGTCGTGCAGTTCTCGCGCGAGGCGGAGTACAGCGTGTCGATGGGGAAAGACAATCGCAGCCTGCTGATCACCATCAAGCCGGAAAAAAGACCGGTGCTCAGCGCGACATTGACTGCGCTGCCCGTGATCAAGCCGGAGGTTGCGGTTGCGGCCGGTGCCACCGCGATGCAGGTGCAGATGGCGGAGGTCAACACGCAGGCGCGCGCGCTGATGGTGAAAGGGCGCGAAGCGCTGGTGGCCAAGAACAACGAGGTCGCGGTGGACAATTTCAACAAGCTGCTGCTGCTTCCTCCCAACGATTACACGCAGGACGGGCAGGAGTGGGTCGGTGTGGCGCGCCAGCGCGCGGGCCAGCTCGACAAGGCCAAGGTCGAGTATGACTTGTACCTGAGGCTATATCCCAATGGCGAGGGGGCATCGCGCGTGGCGCAGCGACTGAACACCCTCGGCGACCGGCCCGACGATCCCAAGCCGACCATCGTGCAGACCAAAGAGCGCAAAAAGCAGGCCGCGCGCTGGCTGTATTTCGGCGGGGTCTCTTCGCATTATTACTATGGCAGCAGCAAGACCGATTCGACCTTCGTCCTCAACAACACGAGCACGACTACGTCGCAGTCTTCGGTCGACCAGTCCATGCTGATCTCCACCGTCAACGCTTCGCAGCGCTACCTGAGCGAGGAATTCGACGGTCGCTTGGTGTTCAGTGATGTCAACATGCTGAACTTCGTCGACAACCAGCCCAGCCAGAACCGTCTAAATGTCGCTTACGGCGAGATCAAGGGCCGCACCAGCGATTATCTGGTGCGTGTCGGTCGCCAGAGCTCGATGGGCAGCGGTGTGCAGAGCCGCTTCGACGGTATCGCCGGGGGCTATGGCGATTCGCGCAGCTTCCGGGTCAATGCCGTGGCCGGCAGAGTGGCCGATTACTCGGACAGCAGCAAGCCCAGATTCGCCGGCTTGAGCGTGGAAAGCGGCATGATGTCGTTCTACGGCATCAACCAGACCGTGGACGGTGTGCAGGATCGCCGTGCACTGGGTACCGAGTTCCGTTATTACCAGGAGAAGCAGACGGTCTATGCCCTGCTGGATTACGACGCCTATTTCAAGGCGGTGAACACCGCGCAGATCATGGGCTCGAACAGCATGCCGGGTTACAACCTGAATTACATGATCGACCACCGCAAGCCGCTGAGCATACGCAACGCGCTGAACGGCGCGGGAACCTCTTCCGTCAGCACCATGCTGCAGGCGGTGTCGCCGACCGGTCTGCGCCAACTGGCATTGGCGCGTACCTCTATTTCCAATCTGGGGCAGGTCGGCGTATCGGTACCGGTGCGTAAGAACTGGCAGGCGATCGGCACTTTGCGCGTTTCCAACACCACCGGCGTCTCCGGAATCGATCCGACCGGATTGTCCGGATATGATGCGGCCTCGCCGACCTCGGCCGCGCTCGTCGGCAGCACAACGGCCTTGCCGGGACGCGGACTGGAAAAAGGGCTGACCGGCCAAGTCATCGGCAGCAACCTGCTGCGGGAGGGGGATACCTGGTCGGCCAGCCTGAGCTTCAGCAACGGTAGCGCAGTCAAGGGCAACAGTCTTTTCTTCTACAACCACACGCAGTTCAACAGCGGCTGGACGATGGATTCCTCTTTGCAATTCTCCAATCACACCGACCAGAATGGCGGTACGTCCAAGCGTACTGCACCGATGGTGCGCGGTTCGTACCGTATCCGGGATGAGTTGTATGTGGATGGCGATTTCGGGCTTGAGTTCGCCAACTACAGCGGTCCGACACAATCCGACAAGACGACCCGCACCACCTACTCGTTGGGTATGCGCTGGGATTTTTAAATAAGACGATGTTGTAACCCTGACGGGGTCGCGGGATGCAAGTCCGGCGACCCCGTTGCATTGAAAGGCCTGCGAATTCACTCAAGCTCTGGTAAATTTCGGGCTGTCCCCTACGCGAGCGGTCATCATGAAAATCCACGAATACCAAGGCAAAGAGATCCTGCGCGGATTCGGCGTGCCGACGCCGCGCGGAGCGGCGTGTTTCAGCGTCGATGAAGCGGTCGCCGCCGCGCAGCAACTGGGCGGCAAGGTCTGGGTGGTGAAGGCGCAGATCCACGCGGGCGGACGCGGCAAGGGGGGCGGCGTGAAGGTGGCGAAGTCGCTCGATGAAGTGAAGAGCCATGCGCAGCAGATCCTCGGCATGCAACTGGTGACGCACCAGACCGGGCCGGAAGGCCAGAAGGTGCGCCGTCTGCTGGTCGAGGAGGGCGCGCAGATCGTCAAGGAATTCTATGTCGGCATGGTGGTGGATCGCGCTTCGCAGCGCGTGGCCCTGCTGGCTTCCAGCGAGGGTGGCATGGAGATCGAGGAGGTCGCCAGGCACTCGCCGGAAAAGATACGCACCGTGCGTATCGATCCCGTCACGGGATTGACCGACAAGGAAGGCGCGGAAGTCGCGCGTTCCATCGGCATTCCCGATGTGGCGAATGCAGAGGCGGTCAAAGTATTGCAAGGTCTGTATCGTGCCTTCGTCGAGAAAGATGCGATGCTGGCCGAGATCAATCCGCTGATCCTCACAGCAGACAATCGCGTGGTGGCTCTCGATGCCAAATTCAACTTCGATTCCAATGCGCTGTATCGTCGTCCCGAGATCGTGGTCTATCGCGATCTGGACGAGGAAGACCCGGCCGAGATCGAGGCGTCGAAGTTCGACTTGAGCTACATCCAGCTCGACGGCGACATCGGCTGTCTGGTGAACGGCGCCGGTCTGGCGATGGCGACCATGGACATCATCAAACTGTACGGCGGCAGCCCGGCCAACTTCCTCGATGTGGGCGGCGGCGCGAACAAGGAGAAGGTCACCGAGGCGTTCAAGCTGATGCTGAAGAACCCGCACCTGAAGGCCATCCTGGTCAACATCTTCGGCGGCATTATGAAGTGCGACGTGATCGCCGAGGGCGTGGTCGCGGCGGCGCGCGAAGTGAGCCTGAACGTGCCGCTGGTGGTGCGGCTGGAAGGTACCAACGTCGAGCTTGGCAAGAAGATACTGGCTGAATCGGGTCTGCCTATCATCTCCGGCAACGACATGGCAGATGCGGCGCAAAAAGTCGTGGCGGCAGCGAAGGGGGCGAAATGAGCATCCTCATCAACAAGGACACCAGAGTCATCACCCAGGGCATGACCGGCAAGGTCGGCCAGTTCCACACCGTCAACTGCAAGGCGTATGCGAACGGCGCGAACTGTTTCGTGGCGGGCGTGAATCCGAAGAAGGCGGGTGAGGAGTTCGAGGGTATCCCGGTGTATGCCTCTGTGCGCGACGCGAAAGCGGCGACCGGCGCGACCGTGTCGGTGATCTATGTGCCGCCCTCCGGCGCGGCGGCGGCTATCGACGAAGCGGTCGAGGCCGATCTGGATCTGGTGATCTGCATCACCGAAGGCATCCCGGTGCACGATATGCTGAAGACGCGTTACAAGATGCAGGGCAAGCGCACGCTGCTGATCGGCCCCAACTGCCCCGGACTCATCACGCCCGACGAGATCAAGATCGGCATCATGCCCGGTCACATCCACAAGAAGGGCCGCATCGGCGTGGTGTCGCGTTCCGGCACGCTGACCTACGAAGCGGTCGGGCAACTCACTGCCCTGGGCTATGGACAATCCTCCTGTGTGGGCATCGGCGGCGACCCGATCAACGGCTTGAAACACATCGACGTGATGAAGCTGTTCAACGATGATCCGGAGACGGATGCGGTGATCATGGTCGGCGAGATCGGCGGCAGCGACGAGGAGGAATGCGCGCGCTGGATCAAGGCCAACATGAAGAAACCGGTGGTTGGTTTCATCGCCGGGGTCACCGCGCCGGAAGGCAAGCGCATGGGCCATGCCGGGGCGATCATCTCCGGTGGCCAGGGCGGTGCTAACGAGAAGCTGGCGGTGATGGAAGAGTGCGGTATCCATATCACGCGCAATCCGGCGGAGATGGGGCGCGTGATGCAGAAAATTCTGAAAGGTTAACGATGCTGGAGATGTTCCAAAGCCCCCAGTTCTGGGTGGATGTGTTCAAGATCATCATGATCGACCTGCTGCTGTCGGGCGACAACGCGGTGGTGATTGCGCTGGCTTGCCGCAACCTGCCGGAAGCACAGCGCAAAAAAGGCATCATGTATGGCGTGGGTGGCGCGATCGGCTTGCGCATCGTGCTGACTTTCTTTGCGGTGAGTCTGCTGGCAATGCCTTATCTCAAGCTGGTCGGTGCGCTGTTGCTGCTGTGGATAGGCATCAAACTGATCCTGCCGGAAGAAGAACACGGTGAAGGCAATATCAAGGCCGAAACGCATCTGTGGGGGGCGATCAAGACCATCATCATCGCCGACTTCGTGATGAGTCTGGATAATGTGATCGGCGTCGCCGCCGCGGCGAAGGGCAACGTCGGCCTGCTGGTGTTCGGCTTGCTGGTCAGCATCCCGCTGATCGCCTGGAGCAGCCAGTTGGTACTGAAGCTGATCGACCGTTATCCCTTCATCATCTATGCGGGCGGCGCGTTGCTGGGTTATGTGGCGGGCGAGATGCTGGTGACCGAGGTCGCGCTCAAACCCGTGATGGATGCGTACCATTACCTGCACTGGCTGGCGCCGGCGGCATGCGCGCTGTTTGTGCTGGCGATGGGTTGGTGGCTGGCACAGCGCATGGCGAGGAAGATACCCGCGGTGCATCTGGTCGATGTGGATGCCAAGCACGACAAATCATGATGTGGAGGTGTGTATGAAAGTATTGATCCCGGTGGATGGTTCCGCTGCCGCCAATCGTGCGGTGGAGCATGTGATCGCCAGCGTGGCCTGGCTGAAAGAGGTGCCGCAGATCCATCTGCTCAACGTGCAATGGAAGCTGGCCTCCGGCAATGTGAAGCTGTTCATCAACCAGGATACGATCAACGACTATTACCGCGAGCAGGGTATGGCCGCACTGGTGGATGCCCGTACCAAACTGGATGCGGCCGGGCTGGTCTACAGCTACCACGTCGCCATCGGCACCCCGGCGGAGGCCATCGTCCAGGCCGCGCAGGAGCAGCAGGTGGACCAGATCGTCGTCAGCGCCCATGGACAGGGGACGCTGAGCAATATGCTGCTGGGTTCCGTGGCCAGCAAGGTCGCCCATCTGGCAACTATCCCGGTTTTGCTGGTTA
Source organism: Gallionellaceae bacterium (assembly GCA_003445795.1). Classification (GTDB taxonomy): domain Bacteria; phylum Pseudomonadota; class Gammaproteobacteria; order Burkholderiales; family Gallionellaceae; genus Sideroxyarcus. The sequence continues at coordinate 9,051 of DMCN01000033.1, read as the reverse complement.
AGTGAAATAACTGATAAATCAAACAGGTATGGCTTGGGCTTGAAAAATGTTTTAGTATCCGCCCTAGTGGCTCAGGGAACGTAGAAAACGGGCAGGGCGAATAATGAAAAAAGCATTTTGGAAAACAGATTGGTTCACGGGAGTGCTGGTCGCGCTGGTATTCCTGTTCGGCGCCAACAGTGATCTGATTCAGAGTCTGGAGCGCAAGGCCTACGACTGGGGCGTGCTGGCCTCGTCGCGCGAACCCAGCGACAAGATCGCCATCATCGCTATCGACGAACAGAGTCTGAACAACCTGGGCCGCTGGCCGTGGCCGCGCGAGAAACAGGCTCAGCTGTTGCAAAAACTGGCTGAAGGTCACGCCAAAGTGGTCGGGCATACCGTGCTGTTCACCGAGCCGCAAATCGACGGCGGCCTGGACTACATCAACAAGATCGGTGCCATCCTCTCGAATTCTTCCCTGAAACGCAGCAACCCGGCCGAGTATGCGCAGCTGGAAGCTCTGTTGCAGGATGCCTTGCTGCATCTGGACAATGACCAGAAACTCGCGGCCAGCATGCAGCAGGCGAACAATGTGTTGCTGGGCATGTTTTTCGAGTTGGGCGAGCCGCAAGGCCGTCCGGACAACGCCTTGCCGGATTACATCCTGAAGAACAATCTGACAAGTATTCAGGGCGGCGAGGATGCTGTGCTGCCGATCCCGTCCATGAATGCGCTGGTCCCGATCACGGTGCTGGGTTCCACTGCGCTGGCTATCGGCCACCTGAATGCGACCCCGGACATCGACGGCGGCGTCCGCACCGAACCGCTGGTGGTCGGCTACTTCGACCAGTTCTACCCCTCGCTGTCGCTGATGCTGGCGGCGAAGAGTCTGAACCTGGAGCCCAAGGACATCCAGGTCGATCTGGGCGAGGGAGTCAAGGTCGGCAACCTGAAGATCGCCACCGATCCCGACCTGCGCATGCATACTTATTTTTACGCGGATCGCGATGGCAAGCCGGCGTTTCAGGTGGATTCGTTCTATGACGTGTTGACCGGCAAGATTCCGCCCGAGAAGTATCGCGACAAGATCGTGCTGATCGGGACAACAGCGGCGGGCGTGGGTGATTTTCAGGTGACGCCGATCTCGGCGTCGACACCGCCGGTGCTGACGCTGGCCCATTCGGTCTCCAGCATCCTGAAGCAGGACTTCTTTGTGGCGCCCGGTTGGGGCCTGCTGGCAGAGTTCGCGGTGTTCCTGGCGGTCGCGCTGTATCTGATCCTGCTGCTGCCGCGCCTGAGCGCGGGAGTGGCGGCGGCGATCACGGGCGGTCTGTTCGTGGCGCTGCTGGGTGTTCATTTCGTGCTGATGACGACCCAGGCGATGTGGCTGCAACTGATGTTGCCGGCCTCACTGTTGCTGGTCGGCCACCTGCTGTTGACCACCAAACGTTTCCTGATGACCGAGCAGGGCAAGCTCAAGTCCGATGCCGATTCCGCCGAGAGCAACCGCATGCTGGGTCTGGCGTTCCAGGGGCAGGGCCAACTGGATATCGCGTTCGACAAGTTCCGCAAGNNTTCGAGCGCAAGCGCCAGTTCAACAAGGCCGAGTCGGTGTTCAAGTACATGACCGACTACAACCCGAAGTTCCGCGATCTCGAGACGCGCATGGCGCAGTCCAAGGCGATGTCGGAAACCATCATCCTCGGCGGCAGTTCCGGTCGCAGCAACGACAGCACCATGAAGTTGGACCAGGCCGGGCTTTCCAAGCCGATGCTGGGCCGCTATGAGATCGAGAAGGAATTGGGCAAAGGCGCGATGGGTGTGGTCTATCTGGGCAAGGATCCAAAGATCAGCCGCGTGGTGGCGATCAAGACCATGGCGCTGTCGCAGGAGTTCGAGGCGGACGAACTGGAAGACGTCAAGGCGCGCTTCTTCCGCGAGGCCGAGACCGCGGGACGTTTGAACCACCCCCACATCGTCACCATGTACGATGCGGGCGAGGAACATGACCTGGCCTATATCGCCATGGAGTTCCTCAAGGGCAAGGATCTGACGATGTACACCAAGCAGCCCAATCTGCTGCCGCTGCCGAAGGTGCTGAGCATCGTCGCGCGCGTCGCTGATGCGCTGAGTTATGCGCACACCCTGAACGTGGTGCACCGCGACATCAAGCCGGCCAATATCATGTACGACCCGGAGAGCGATACAGTGAAGGTCACCGACTTCGGCATCGCGCGCATCACCGATTCTTCCAAGACCAAGACCGGCATGGTGCTGGGCACGCCGTCCTACATGTCGCCCGAGCAACTGGCGGGGACCAAGATCGAGGGCCATTCCGACCTGTTCTCGCTGGGTGTGAGCCTGTACCAACTGGCCTGTGGTAAGCTGCCGTTCGAGGGAGATTCCATGGCCCAATTGATGTTCCGTATCGCCAACGAGCATCCGACCGATATTTTGAGCGTCGATCCGAAGGTGCCGCCCTGCGTGGTGGCGATCATCGATCGGGCGCTGGCGAAGAAGATCAGCGATCGCTATCAGAACGGCGCCGAGATGGCGGAAGAGATCAGGCAATGTGCGGCTTCCTTGTGAGCCGCATGTGCATGACAAAGAATAACAGGGCGTTTTCAGGGGTGGGATGTGGATATACAAGAAGCGCTTGAAATAGTCAGCCAGACCAATCCGGGGATGGTGCGTTCTCACAACGAGGACAGCGTCGCCTATGATGCAGGCTGCGGCCTGGTCGTGCTGGCGGACGGCATGGGTGGCTATAATGCCGGCGAAGTGGCGAGCGGGATCGCCGTCTCGGTGCTGTCCAGTGAAGTCAGGCATCATCTGGAGAATGCGCGCCCGGAGGATGTGGACGCGGCGGGCGAAGAACTCGGGGTGGCGCTGTTGCGCGACAATGTAAGGAAGGCGAACCTGTCCATCTTCCATGCGGCGCAAAGCCAACCGCAGTATGCGGGCATGGGTACGACCATCGTCACCGCCCTGTTCTATGACGACCGCGTGGCGGTGGCGCATGTCGGGGATTCCCGCCTGTACCGCATGCGCGGCGAGGAATTTGTGACCATTACGCGGGATCATTCGCTGCTGCAGGAGCAGATCGACAGCGGCCTGATCAGCAAGGAAGATGCGCGGCTGTCCAAGAACAAGAACTTGGTGACACGCGCGGTCGGGATTGACGCCGAAGTCGAGCCCGAGTTGCATGTGCATGATGTCCAGGTCGGCGATGTTTACCTGCTGTGTTCCGACGGACTGAACGACATGGTGGAAGACGGCGATATCGGCTCGACCGTGCAGATGCTGCAGAACAATCTGCCGCTGGCCGCGACGCAACTGATACAGCTGGCCAACGACAATGGCGGACGCGATAACGTTTCGGTCATCCTGGTAAAAGTAAAAGGACGCTTCCCCGCCCCGCGAGGCTGGTGGGCCAAAGTGCGTTCCTGGTTGGGAAATTGAGCAACACAGCAAGAGTTAACTACGAGGATTGATGATATGCCGGCAAAATTGATACTCAGCATGGATGGGGCGGTGCTGAAAGAATACCCGCTCAACAAGGAGCGCACCACGATAGGCCGCAAGCCGCACAACGACATCGTGATCGACAATCTGGCGGTGAGCAGCGAGCACGCCGCGATCGTCACCATCCTGAACGACTCTTTCCTGGAAGACCTGGACAGCACCAACGGCCTGTCGGTCAACGGCGTGCCGACCAAGAAGCACTTCCTGCAGAACAACGATGTCATCGAGATCGGCAAGTACAAACTCAAGTATCTGAACGACCAGCCGACGCAGACGACAGCGGCGGATTTCGAGAAGACCATGGTGTTGCGTGCTCCTGTGAAGATGTCACCCGCTGAGGGATTCAACAGGACTCAGGCGGACATCACCTCGACGCAGAAGGCGGAAACCACCCAGTTCAATGCCACTGCCAGCGGGCTGACGGTGGACGCCACCGGCGGGCAGCCGCCTTCGGCGGTGGTGCAGATATTGAACGGTCCCAACTCCGGCAAGGAGCTGGAACTGGTGAAGAACCTCACCACACTGGGCAAGCCCGGCGTGCAGGTGGCGGTGCTGGCACGTCGTCCGCACGGCTATTTCATCACGCACGTGGAAGGCGGCAGTTTCCCGACGGTGAACGGTTCATCGATCGGCGAGCAGCCGCACCAACTGAGCGATCACGACCTCATCGAGCTGGCCGGGGTGAAGATGGAGTTCTATTTCAAGACCTGAGCTGCAAAGTGAGCCGACGCGCAAACCAAAGGGGTGAAGGGCGGGGTGACAAGTGAAGAAACACGCACTTCTTATTGCGCTTGGTCTGGCTGTCGTCCTGTTGTTCCTGGGGGATGGAGCCAAGTTCTATCGTCTGGGCTTCGTCCAGTTCACCGATGCCAAACTGTATGACTATCGGCTCCGGCTCACCTTGCCGGACAAGGGTGACGAGCGCATCGTCATTCTCGACATCGACGAAAAAAGCCTGAAAGAAGACGGCCGCTGGCCGTGGGGACGCGACAAGATGGCCGCGCTCATGGACGAGCTGTTCGACCGCTACGGCGTTGCCGTGGTCGGCTTCGACGTGGTGTTCGCCGAGAAGGACAACAGCTCCGGTCTCAAGGTGCTGCAGGAACTGGGGCGCAAGCAGTTCAAGGATGTCGCGCAGTTTCAGTCCGTGCTGACACAGATCAAGCCGCACCTCGAATACGACAATCTCTTCGCCGACAAGATGCGGCAGCGCAACGTGGTGCTGGGATACTACTTCAGCAACAGCGAACGCGGCTCCGACAAGAGCATCTCGGGCGTGCTTCCCGAACCGATATTCACACCGGGGACATTCAAGGGGCGGCCGATCACCTTCATGCGCTGGGACAGTTTCGGTGCAAATCTCATCGAGTTACAGGGTAGTGCGGCAACCGCTGGGCATTTTAATCCGGTGGTGGATTTCGACGGCGTGGTACGCCGAGTGCCGATGATCGTCGAGTATGAGGGCGCCTATTACGAGTCGCTGTCGCTGGCCGTGGTGCGTACCGTGCTGGGGATGCCAAAACTGTCGCCCGGTTATGCGCCCAACAAGGACAAGAACTATGGCGGACTGGAGTGGCTCGATCTGGAGTCATCGCAGGGTAACCTGCGCATCCCGGTTGATGCCGAAGTCAGCGCGCTGGTACCCTTCCGCGGCGAGCGCAACTCGTTCCGCTATATCTCGGTATCCGACGTCCTGCACGGGCGCACCGCGATAACCGAGCTGCAGAACAAGATAGTGCTGGTGGGCACTTCCGCACCCGGTCTGATGGATATGCGTTCCACGCCGGTCGGGGAGGTCTATCCCGGGGTGGAGGTGCATGCCAACATGATCAGCGGCATCCTCAATCAGGATATCAAACAGAATCCGCCCTATGTGCTGGGTGCCAACGTGCTGCTGCTGTTGCTGTTCGGCGTGGTGCTGGCGTTTCTGCTGCCCATGATGAGCCCCATCCAGGGCACGCTGCTGTCGGCGGGCGCACTGGCACTCATGGTGACGATCAACGCTTCGATGTGGCAGTACGGCAACCTGGCCTTGCCGCTGGCAGGCGGGCTGATCATGGTGGCGGCGTTGTTCGCGCTCAACATGACCTACGGCTATTTCACCGAATCGCGCACCAAACAGAAACTCACCGGCCTGTTCGGGCAATATGTGCCGAGCGAACTGGTGGACGAGATGAGCAAGAATCCGGAACAGGTCTCGATGGAAGGCGAGAGCCGCGAGATGACTGTCCTGTTCTCCGATGTGCGCGGCTTCACCACCATTTCGGAAGGACTTGAGCCGAAGGAGCTCTCGCTGCTGATGAACGAGTTCCTGACGCCGCTTTCACGCGTGATCTACGGCCACCGCGGCACGATTGATAAATACATGGGCGACTGTATCATGGCATTCTGGGGTGCACCCCTGCACGATCCGCGTCATGCCTACCATGCGGTGTTGTCCGGGTTGGAGATGCAGCGCGCGCTGAGCGCATTGCAGCCGCACTTCAGGGAGAAAGGCTGGCCCGAGATACACATCGGCNNCTACACGGTGATGGGCGATGCGGTGAACCTGGCGTCGCGGCTGGAGGGGATCACCAAGGAATATGGGGCCGGCGTGCTGGTCGGCGAAGGCACCAAGGCGGAAGCGCACGAGTTCGTCTATCGCGAACTCGATCTGGTACGGGTCAAGGGCAAGGATAAACCGGTGGCGATCTTCGAGCCGCTGGGCTTGGTTGGAGAAGTGGAACAGGTGGTGCTGGAAGAGATCAAACTGTTCCAGCAGGCATTGCGTCTGTACCGCAAGCAGGAATGGGACAAGGCCGAATTGCAGCTGTATAACCTGTTGAAGATCGCGCCGCAGTCGAAGTTGTATGCAGTCTATGCCGAGCGCGTATCCTATTATCGCAACAACCCGCCCGGGGAAAGCTGGGACGGCGTGTTCGTCTTCAAGACGAAATAAGTGTGGCGGGACAATCAAGATGAAACTCAGAATACTCNNGATCGATGCCGGCACCGGCGTGGGTGACCTGAGCCTGGCCGAGATGTGCATGATCGATCATGTGTTCGTGACGCACTCGCATCTCGATCACATCGCCTGCCTGCCCCTGTTGATCGACAGCGTGGGTTTCATGCGCGACAAACCGCTGGTCATCCACGCCACCGACGAGACGCTGGCGATACTCAAGCAGCATGTGTTCAATTGGGAGATATGGCCGGACTTCACCCAGATTCCCAGCTTGCACCAGCCCATCCTGCGCTATGAGCGCGTGGTCCTCGGCGAGGCGGTCGATCTGGCNNTGGTGTTCAGCGGCGACACGACGACTTGCGATGCACTGTGGGAGGCGGTCAACCGGATAGGGAATCTGGAGTATCTGATCGTGGAGACGGCCTTCTCCAACGCCGAAAAAGAGCTGGCGATCGTTTCCAAACATCTGTGTCCTTCGCTGCTGGCCGAAGAACTGAGCAAACTCAAGCTTGATCCCAAGATCTATGTGACGCATCTGAAACCCGGCGAGGTCGAGCTGACCATGCAGGAGGTCAGCGAATGCGTCAAGGGCTTTGTGCCGAAGATGCTGCAAAACGGCCAGGTGTTCGAGTTCTAGGGCGACATCATGCAAGACATCCTCGACATCAGAGTGCTCGCCTCGCTGGAACCGATCTCCTCGTTCAGTCCGGCGCGCCTGCGCGAGTTGCTCGATTACTGCCATGTCGAGAACGTGGCGCAGGGACGCGACCCGTTCAAGGACCATCCGCCACACGGCCAATCGGTCTATCTGCTGCGCGGGGAGATGGAGGTCGAGTACGAGGACGGCAACCGGGTGCTGATCCGCGCCGCCTCCGAATGGGCGCGCCATCCGATCGGCAAACGGCAGCCGGAGATCCGCTCCTCGCAGGCCCTGAGCAATGTGCAACTGTTGCGCGTGGACGACGACCTGCTGGACCGTATGGTGACCTGGGACCAGTTCGCTTACCACGACGACGTGAAGCCGATGGCGCTGAAAGACAGCTCGGAGGCGGCGGTGCGCAAACTGCTGAACTCCGGCATGTTCAGCGCAGAGAACCTGAGCAACAGCCCCTTCGCGCACCTGCCCTCGGCCAACATCGGCAAGCTGCTAAACTGCATCGAGGCTATCGCGGTGTGGGACAAGGATGTCATCATTCACGAGGGCGAAGAGGGCGATTATTACTATCTCGTTGAAAGCGGACGTGCCCAGGTGACGCGACTGGTCGGCGGCGCCAATCTGGTGCTGGCTGAGCTCAAGGCGGGCGATGTGTTCGGTGAGGAAGCACTGATCTCCGACTCCAAGCGCAACGCCACCGTGACCATGAAGAGTAACGGCGTGTTGTTGCGCCTGAAAAAGCAGGACTTTCTGGAATTGATGCAGGAACCGTTGCTGCGCCGCATCAGCTATCAGGATGCCAAGCAGCAGGCGGCACAGGGCGCGATCTGGCTGGATGTGCGCCATCCGCCGGAGTACCGCTACGACAAATTGCCGGGAGCGATCAATGTTCCGCTCAACGACATACGCAACGCCATCGGCGTGCTCGGCAAGTCGGCGACCTATATCGCGTACTGCCAGAGTGGTCGCCGCAGTGCGGCTGCGGCATTCATACTGGCGCAAGCAGGATACGATGTTTACGTTTTGGAGAACGGCCTGTGGTCTGTGCCTAAAGCACAGCAGCAGTAACAGCCGAAAGACAGGGGAAGAATATGGGCAGTCCAGGTCAGGGTAACGCGAACGAGATGGGGTTGCGATTGGAGTTCACCAAGAACCTCAATCATGTCACCAACAAAATCCACGCCACCAGCAACATCGACGAGATCATGCTCGATGTCAGCAAGGATATCTGCACCTTGTTCAATGCTGACCGCCTCACCATCTATGTGGTCGGCGACGACAGGGCCTCGCTGATCTCGAAAGTGAAGACCGGGCTGAACTCCTTCAAGGATCTCAAACTGCCCATCGCGGAGCAGAGTATCGCCGGCTTCGCCGCCTTCCACAAAAAACTGCTCAATCTCAAGGACGTCTACGACGAACAGGAACTGGCGGGTTACAGCACGACGCTGCGTTTCCTGCAGGACGTGGACAAGCGCACCGGCTACCGTACCAAGCAGATGCTGGTGGCACCCATCGTCGATACCGAAGGCGGCGACCTCATCGGCGTGATGCAGGTCATCAACAACAAGGCCGGCCTGCCATTCCCGACCATGGTGGAAGAGGGCGCGCGCGAACTCACGCAGACTCTGGCGGTCGCGCTCAAACAGCGCCAGCAGCAATCCGGTTCGGTCAAGACCAAATACGACTATCTGGTCTCCGATGCGGTGATGTCGGCAGCCGAGTTCGAGCTGGCCACGCGCACGGCGCGACGCAAGGGTGTGGATGTCGAAGATGTGCTGCTGGACGAGTTCCAGGTCAAGCCGGAAGCACTGGGCAAGGCGCTGTCGAGTTTCTTCGGGGTGCCCTACGAGGCTTACAAGTCGGACCGGATCAAACCCTCCGACCTGTTGCGCAACCTGAAGCGCGAGTATGTCGAGAGCAGCCACTGGGTGCCGGTGGACGACAC